>NZ_JBIUWN010000008.1:0-21698 GCF_044743485.1 Pseudomonas sp. NPDC087614
CCAACCGATTGTGCCAACTCGCGTACCGCCGACTGAGTCAGTTGACGGCCTGGGGGGGACACGTAAAACACCTACGCCGCCTCCCCGGCAGCTGCCGTGGCCTGAACCACATCCTCCTCCAGGGGCTTGATCTTCATCACCATGCCCGGACCACCGCCAAACGGGCGATCGTCCACAGTGTGATGCCGATCCGTCGTGTAATCCCGCGGGTTCCAACAGGTCAGCTGCAAGAGCCCCTGTTTGACCGCTCGACTGGTGATGCCATAGTCGCCGATGGCGGAAAACATTTCGGGAAACAAACTGATCACTTCTACGCGCAAGTTAGCCACGCTTAGAAGTCCGCGTCCCAATCCACCTTCATCTCACCCGCGGCGAGGTCGACTGCCAACACGCATTGCTCCGTATAGGGCAACAGGCGTTCGCGATCATCCAGGCTGCCAGCGCAAGGCTTGACTACCATTACATCATTGGCGCCGGTTTCCAGAAGATGATCGATTTTCCCGAGCAATTGCCCCAGTTGATCGATGACCTTCAGACCTTCCAGCTGGTACCAGTAGTACTCGCCTTCGGTCAATTCAGCGAACAGGTTGCGCGGCACGCAGATCTCGTAACCGGCCAGAAGACGAGCTTCTTCACGATCATCAAGACCCTTGAGCTTTGCGACCAGGAACTTGTCGCTCCCGCGTCCACTGACCAGCTCGACCTGTTTGACATTGCCTTCGCGCTTGAGCGTCCAGGTTTTGTACTGCAACAGGTTTTCAGTCGGATCAGTAAAGGAATAAACCTTCACTTCGCCGCGAACGCCGTGAACAGAATAAATTTTGCCAATAACGATCAAATCATCGGCAACAGCAGGCGTCGCGTTCATATTGCTCAGGCCGCAGCCTTGGCAGATTCCTTCAACAACTGAGCAACGCGCTCAGAAGGTTGTGCACCAACGCTCAGCCAGTAGGCTACGCGCTCTTGGTTCACGGACAGACGAGTTTCCTGACCACGGGCAACAGGGTTGAAGAAACCAACCTGTTCTTTGTGGGAACCGTCACGCGGGTTGCGGGAGTCGGTTACGGTCAGGTGGTAAAACGGGCGCTTTTTGGAGCCGCCTAGGGATAGACGTATTGTTTGCATTTTAACATCGTTACTGTATTCGGTGCTGCAAATCTAAATGCACAGCGGGCATGGGTGCCCGAAAGGCCGCATATTCTAAGGAATATCCGGACTTTTGCAAATGACTTTTTCCGGCGCCTATGGCATGCCGTGCAGATTTGCATATAGAGCCGTCGATGAAAACGGCCAGTCAGCTCCCGCCGAGTGCGGGTTTGCTGTTGATCCCGCATCCTTGCGGGGCCTGCGCCGGTGCGACGACCGGCGAGTTATTTACATTTTCGGCATACCGCCGCCGGGCAACATACCGCCCATGCCGCGCATCATTTTCGCCATTCCGCCTTTGGCGGTGAATTTCTTCATCATCTTCTGCATCTGCTTGTGCTGCTTGATCAAGCGACCGATGTCCTGCACCTGAGTGCCCGACCCCATGGCGATCCGGCGCTTGCGCGAGCCGCTGATCAACTCAGGGTCACGGCGCTCGGCCGGGGTCATGGAGCTGATGATGGCTTCCATCTGTTTGAATTGCTTCTCTGCGGCATTCTGGGCATTGCCCATCTGAGACAGGTTGACGCCGCCGATGCTCGGCAGTTTGTCCATGAGGCCGCCCAGGCCGCCCATGTTCTTCATCTGTTGCAACTGATCACGGAAGTCTTCGAGGTCGAAGCCCTTGCCCTTCTTCAGTTTCTTGGCCAGTTTGTCGGCCTTTTCCTTGTCGAGGGTCTGCTCGGCCTGCTCGATCAGGCTGAGCACATCACCCATACCGAGGATCCGCGAAGCAATACGCTCGGGATGGAACGGCTCGAGCGCTTCGCTCTTCTCGCCCATACCGATGAACTTGATCGGTTTGCCGGTGATCGCTCGCACCGACAGGGCGGCACCGCCACGCGCGTCGCCGTCGACCTTGGTCAGGATCACACCGGTCAGCGGCAGCGCATCACCGAAGGCCTTGGCCGTGTTGGCCGCGTCCTGGCCGGTCATGGCGTCGACCACGAACAGGGTTTCGACCGGGTTGATCGCGGCGTGCAGCGCCTTGATCTCGCCCATCATCTCTTCGTCGATGTCCAGACGACCGGCGGAATCGACGATGACCACGTCGATTAATTTCAGTTTTGCTTCTTTAATAGCCGCGTTGGCGATGTCGACCGGCTTCTGGCTCAGGTCGGACGGGAAGAACGTCACGCCGATGTCGTTGGCCAGGGTTTCCAGCTGTTTAATGGCCGCAGGGCGATAAACGTCCGCCGACACGACCATGACCGACTTCTTTTTGCGCTCTTTGAGCAAGCGCGCCAGTTTGCCGACGGTGGTGGTTTTACCGGCGCCCTGCAGGCCGGCCATCAGCACGACGGCTGGCGGTACGGCGCTGAGGTTCAAGTCCTCGTTCGCCGCGCCCATCAGGCTTTCGAGTTCAGCCTGGACGATCTTCACGAATGCCTGGCCCGGCGTCAGGCTGCGCGACACCTCGGTGCCGACAGCGCGCTCCTTGACCGAATTGACGAAGTCCTTGACCACCGGCAGGGCGACGTCGGCTTCGAGCAACGCCATGCGCACTTCACGCAGGGTGTCTTTGATATTGTCTTCGGTCAGCTTCGCCTTGCCGGTGACATGGCGCAGCGTCTGCGAGAGACGGTCGGTTAAGTTTTCAAACATTGCGCGATCCTTTCAGGCCCTGTGTAGACCGGGATAATGGCGGCCCAGACCGGAATCAACATGTGCTCGGCGAGCCTGCGGCGTGGGCAGGTCGCGGATTATAGCGAAGACTGCGTCTGGCGGACACCTCGCTGTCAGCTTCCTGAGTCTTTCGTGCCATGGCGGTTCTATGCCAAACTCAGCCCCTTTCGGGCTTGCCGATCAGGATTTATGCTCCCCTTGTCACCCAGTTTGCTGACCACCCTCGCCGCCGCCCTTATATATGCCGCTGCGACCCTTTATCAGAGCACCCGTCTGGCCACCGGCGCCAAGGCGAACAAGCGCCTGCTGGTTACGCTCGGCGTTTTCGCCGTGCTGGCCCATAGCGCCAGCCTGCTCACGCACCTGCTGACCCCGATCGGCCTGGGCCTGGACTTTTTCAGCGCCTCCAGCCTGATCGCAGCGGCGGTGATCGCCCTGACCCTGATTGCCTGTTCGCGAATCCCGGTGGAGAACCTGCTGGTCCTGCTGTTCCCGCTGGGTGCGGTCACGGTGTTGCTGGCGCAGTTCGCGCCGGCCGGCACCGTGCAGATCATTGATGAAGAGCCGGGCATTCTCGCCCACATCCTGCTGTCGATCCTCGCCTACGGCATGTTCACCATCGCGGTATTCCAGTCCTTGCTGGTGCTGGTGCAAGACCACCAACTCAAGCACAAGCATCCCTCCGGCCTGATCAAGAACTTCCCGCCACTGCAAACCATGGAAAGCCTGCTGTTCGGTTTCCTTTGGGCCGGCTGGACGTTGCTCTCGCTGTCGCTGATCTCCGGCTGGCTGTTCGTCGAGAACCTGTTCGCCCAGCATCTGGTTCACAAAACGCTGCTGGCGTGTCTGGCCTGGGTGGTGTTCAGCGTGCTGTTGTGGGGCCGCAACCGTCTCGGCTGGCGCGGACACAAAGCGATTCGCTGGACGCTCGCCGGTTTCTGTCTGCTGATGTTGGCGTATTTCGGCAGCAAACTGGTTCGTGAATACATCCTGCATATCTGACGGGCGGCATAAATGGACGGTTTGCCCATAGGGCCGATGCTCGCAGTATTTGTCCTGCTGATTTTATGGTCGGGGCTGTTTACCGCCGTCGAACTCGCGCAGCAACACCTGCTCGCCCAACGCACCGCCTCACGCGCCAGTGATAAACCGCTGGCGAAGCTGAGCTTCCCGCTCGACAGCCTGATTCTGTGCAACACCCTCTGTCGTGCGCTCGCGGTCGTGATCGCGACGTTGCTGGCGATTTTCCTCTGTGAAGAAAACGGCCCTTGGGCGGCATGCCTCGGTGCGGGCGCCATCTTGCTGGTCTTCGCCGATTACTTCCCACGCACCCTCGCCCGGCGTTATCCGGAAGCCGTGCTGACCCTCGGCAACACGTTATTGGCCGTGCCGCTGAAAATTGTTTATCCGTTTGCCTGGCTTTTCAGTCGCATCAGCCATTTGCTCCTGAGTCCGTTCGTGCGCAAAACCCAAGTGGTTCAGCAGAGTGACGACGATGCGCTGGCTGATCGTCATGACGACCCCGAACATCCGGCTCGTACGCACCCGACGTCGGGTATCCACGCGCTGGACAACATCACGGTCAACGACATTCTGGTGCCACGCAGTGACGTCGACGGTATCAACCTCGACGATCCGATCGAACAGATCATCGAACAACTGCGCCACAACAAACGCACACGTCTGCCGGTGTTCCACAGCGACATCAATCAGGTCGAAGCGGTGCTCAACACGCGGCAGATCAGCCACCTGCTGAATAACCACAGTCTGACCCGCGAAGCCCTGCTGGCGGCCAGTTACGAGCCGTACTTCGTGCCGGAAAGCACGCCTCTGCAACTGCAATTGCTCAATTTCCACAAGCAGCAACGTCGCCTCGGCATGGTGGTGGACGAGTACGGCGAAGTGCTCGGCATCGTCACCCTGGAAGACATTCTTGAAGAGATCGTCGGCGAATTCGAAAGCGAGCACAGCCTCGACAATCCGCATATTCACCCGCAGGCCGATGGCCGCATGGTGATCGACGGCACGGCCTCCATCCGGGAACTCAACAAATGCCTGGGCTGGCATTTGCCCAGCGATGGCCCGAAAACCCTCAACGGTCTGGTGACCGAGGCGCTGGAAACCATTCCCGAGAGCGCGGTTTGCCTGAAGATCGGGCGCTATCGACTGGAAATTCTCGAGACTGAAGAGAACCGGGTGAGCAAGGTGTTGATCTGGCATACCACGTCTACCCCTGCGCTTTTGCTGCCCCGATAACAGATCAAAAAATCGCCGCTGCGAGAGTGCCTTTCACGCGTTTTTTACGCTTGTTCAATCGTTAGCCCCCTTCCTATAATCGAGGCGCTTACCCAAGCGCCGACGATCCAAGTGCTTACCCGGCACTGCACAGGTCTCGACCTTTTGCGCATCACCCCGGCGACTGTTCTTACCTGAAACAGCGCTCGCGCCTCATCCCACATCCCTGGGTGCTCGACCCTAATAATTCGCTCCACCGGAGCTCATGACTGTCAGGGATCACCGCATGACAACCCGTACCGCTTACAGCGACACCGCGCCTGCCCAACCGACCAACTCCGCCACCCGCGTGGCGACGGCGAGTTTCATCGGCACCGCCATCGAGTTCTACGACTTCTACGTTTACGCCACGGCTGCCGCACTGGTGATCGGGCCGGTGTTCTTTCCGCAGACCTCCGGCACGGCACAGATGTTGTCAGCCTTCCTCACCTTCGGCATCGCTTTCCTCGCCCGACCGCTGGGTTCTGCGTTGTTTGGCCACTTCGGTGACCGCATCGGGCGCAAATCGACGCTGGTCGCTTCGCTGCTGCTGATGGGTGTTTGTACGACGCTGATCGGCGTGCTGCCGGGTTACGACAGCATCGGGGCCTGGGCGCCCATTCTGCTGTGTGTGCTGCGTTTCGGTCAGGGTCTTGGACTGGGCGGCGAATGGGGTGGTGCCGCCCTGCTGGCCACGGAAAACGCACCGAAAGGCAAGCGCGCGTGGTTCGGCATGTTCCCGCAACTCGGCCCCTCGATTGGTTTTCTCGCCGCCAACGGCTTGTTCCTCACGCTGGCCATGACCCTCAGCGACGAGCAATTCAGCCGTTGGGGCTGGCGCATTCCGTTCCTGCTCAGCGCCCTGCTGGTGATGGTTGGCCTGTATGTGCGCCTGAAACTCCATGAAACCCCGGTATTCGCCAACGCCATCGCCCGCCAGGAACGGGTGAAAATGCCGCTGGTCGAGCTGTTCAGCCAGTATTGGGTGCCAACGCTGCTGGGGGCGATGGCGATGGTGGTTTGCTATGCGCTGTTCTACATCTCGACGGTGTTTTCCCTGAGCTACGGCGTATCCACATTGGGCTACAGTCGCGAAACGTTCCTTGGGCTGCTGTGTTTTGCCGTGCTGTTCATGGCCGCCGCCACGCCGTTGTCGGCCTGGGCCAGTGACCGTTACGGACGCAAACCGGTGCTGATCATCGGCGGCGTGCTGGCCATTCTGTCGGGGTTTCTGATGGAGCCGTTGCTGACTCAGGGTTCGACCTGGGGCGTGGCGCTGTTTCTGTGCATCGAGTTGTTCTTGATGGGCGTAACGTTCGCGCCGATGGGGGCGTTGTTGCCGGAACTGTTTCCGACTCATGTGCGCTATACCGGCGCGTCGGCAGCGTACAACCTGGGCGGCATTGTCGGGGCCTCGGCGGCGCCGTTCTTTGCGCAGAAACTGGTGGCGATGGGTGGTTTGAGCTATGTCGGCGGGTATGTGTCGGGCGCGGCAGTGCTGAGTTTGATTGCGGTGCTGTGCCTGAAGGAAACGAGGAATAACGATCTGAATCAGATTGCCTGACCGAAGATCAAAAGCTTCGCGAGCAAGCCCGCTCCCACAGGGTTCTCTGTTGATCACACATTTTGTGTACAACCAAAAAGACTGTGGGAGCGGGCTTGCTCGCGAATAACGCGCCTCGGTTTACAGCTCGACGACAACCGCCTGAGCAGCACGGGTCGCTTTGGCACGCGCCGCTTCAATCGACTCATCCCGCGCCAGCGCCACGCCCATGCGGCGCTGACCATTGACTTCAGGCTTGCCAAACAGACGCAGCGCTGTGTCCGGCTCGCTCAGCGCAGCGCCCAGGTTGGCGAACGCGGTTTGAGTCGACTGACCTTCCACCAGAATCACCGCCGACGCCGATGGCCCGAACTGACGGATCAGCGGTACCGGCAGGCCGAGAATGGCGCGTGCGTGCAGGGCGAATTGCGAGAGATCCTGAGAAATCAAGGTCACCAGACCGGTATCATGCGGACGCGGCGAGACTTCGCTGAACCACACCTGATCACCTTTGATGAACAACTCAACGCCAAACAGACCACGGCCACCCAGTGCCTCGGTTACCGCTTTGGCAACACGCTCGGATTCTGCCAGGGCAATCGGGCTCATGGCTTGTGGCTGCCACGACTCCTGATAGTCGCCCTTCTCCTGACGGTGACCGACCGGCGCACAGAACGTGGTGCCGCCGATGTGGCGCACGGTCAGCAAGGTGATTTCGTAGTCGAAATCGATGAAGCCTTCGATGATCACCCGACCTTTGCCGGCACGACCGCCCTCTTGCGCGTAGTCCCAGGCTTTCTGCACGTCATCGTGGCTCCGCAGCAGGCTCTGGCCCTTGCCCGACGAACTCATCACCGGTTTGACGACGCATGGGAAACCCAAATCCTCAACGGCTTTGCTGTAGTCCTCGAAGGTGTCGGCGAAGTGGTACGGCGAGGTCGGCAGGTCCAGCTCTTCAGCGGCCAGACGACGGATGCCTTCGCGGTTCATGGTCAGTTGCGCAGCGCGGGCGGTCGGGATCACGGTGAAGCCTTCGGCTTCCAGTTCGACCAGGGTGGCGGTGGCGATGGCTTCGATTTCCGGCACGATGAAGTGCGGCTTCTCGGCTTCGATCACGGCACGCAGAGCGGCGCCGTCGAGCATGTTGATCACATGGCTGCGATGAGCGACTTGCATGGCCGGCGCGTTGGCGTAGCGGTCGACGGCAATCACTTCAACGCCTAGGCGTTGCAGTTCGATCACCACTTCCTTGCCCAACTCACCACAGCCACACAGCAATACGCGGGTCGCGGTTGGCGACAATGGAGTTCCGATACGGGTCATCTCAGGTCCTCAAAGAAGCGGATCATCTAGGAAAGCAACGCCGGGCGCACTTTCCATGGGGAGAAAGCGCGGCATTTTACATGAACCCGCGGGTTTGGCTTTAGCTGGCGACGGCCTGCTTGCGATCGCGCCAGGCCATGATCAGCCAGACGGCCGTCACGCCGGCAAACTTCGAAGCCAGAGCGGTGATGATCACGGGCGGTGTCAAGGCATCGATCATGCCGAAGAAAATGAAGGTATCGAGGGGAATGCTCAGCGCCGAACTGATCCACAAACGGTCGCGCAACGGCCGCTTGGTGATGCTGAACACCAGCCAGTCGATGCACTCGGAGACCCCGAACGCGACAGCGCTGGCCAATGCGATGGACGGATCGGACGTCACGTAGGACAACACCAGCGCCGCCAACATCGCCACGATCGCGCCATGGCCGAAGCGGGTTTGCACCATGTCACGCAACACGAACACCAAGCCGCCCCAAGCCGACCAGATGACGTCCAGGTGCGGCGCGGTGGAGAAGGCGAAGTTGATCAGCACGACGCTGCTGATGTAGGCGATGAGGAAAATCATGGGGGCGACCTGATAAATTGGCGCACAGGTTACTTCAGGGATTGTTTTGGGCCAATAAGAAGTCGTGGCGTTGCCGGCCGCTTAGCGAGCAAGCCCGCTCCCACACTGGGTCTACAGTGAACACAGATTTTGTGTATGCAATAGATCCATACAAACGGGCTTGCTCGCGAAGGCGCCCTGTCAGACGCCGGATTTCCCAGGGATCATCCACACCAGCCCACTCGCCTTCGCCCGCTCATGACACAACCCCAGCACAACACGGCGCTCGTCGTTGCTCATCCGGCTCCAGCGCGTAATCTCCTCGACCGTGCGCTGACACCCGGTGCAAACATCATCCTCATCCAGCGCACAAATACTCACGCAGGGCGAGGCGACGGGTCTTTCAGGCGTATTCATTCTTCCTGCTCAACCAGATCACGGGCATAGCGCTGCGCGTTATGCACATAGTGCGCGGCGCTGGCTTCGAGCATTTTCTTCTGCGGCTCGGTCAGCTCACGCACGACCTTGCCCGGCGAGCCCATTACCAGCGAACCGTCAGGGATTTCCTTGCCTTCGCCGATCAGCGAATTGGCGCCGATGATGCAGTTCTTGCCGATCTTCGCGCCGTTCAAAATCACCGCATTGATACCAATCAGGCTGTAATCGCCGACGGTGCAGCCATGGAGCATGGCGTTGTGGCCGATGGTCACGCCGGTGCCGATGGTCAGCGGATAGCCCATGTCGGTGTGCATCACCGTGCCGTCCTGGACGTTGCTGTTCTTGCCGATCAGGATCAGTTCGTTATCACCGCGCAGTACAGCGTTGAACCAGACGTTGGCGCCCTCTTCGAGTTTGACCTTGCCCACCAGCACGGCATTGGGGGCGACCCAGCTCTGTGGATGGGTTTGGACACGGGCGTCGCCCAAGCGGTATTTCATCTTGTTGTCCTCAGGGCTCACGGTGAGCGGCCATTGCTGCGATGGCTTCAGGTGTTGATGAAGCTTTTAGGCGGCTGATGCAGGCTGATCTTCGCGTCATAGAGCAGATTGATCAACTCGACGATCATGATTGCCGTCAGCCCCCAGATTTTGTATTCACCAAATCGATAACTCGGCACGTACCAACTGCGGCCCTGGTAGTCGATGCGGTGGGTGTGTTCGCGCGGGTCTTTACGGAAGAATTCCAGCGGCACGCTGAAGACGGCGGCGATCTCGGCGTCGTTGGCCAGATACTCGACAAAATCAGGAATCACGCCGACATACGGCGTGACCTTGATGCCGTGCAGAGAAATCAACGGGCTGAGCGGGCCAATGACTTCGACCAGGCCCGGCGGCAGGCCGATCTCCTCTTCGGCTTCGCGCAGGGCGGTGAAGATCAGATCAGGGTCTTCGGGGTCGCGGCGCCCGCCGGGAAAGGCGACTTCGCCGCCGTGGGTCGAGAGGCCGCTGGCGCGCAGGGTCAGGATCAGTTCCGGTTCGTCACTGCGGGTGATCGGCACCAGAACGGCGGCCTCGGGAAAACGCGAGTCGGTCTCCAGCGTGCGCGGTGTGTGGTTGCTTACCCGATGCAGTAGCTCGTCCAGCATAAGAGTTCTCGATCTGTGCCTTGCCCCGCATCATGCACCAATCAATGCGAGCGCCCAAGCCCCCGACTCTTGCTGTGTCGCGAAACGACAACTTGCCGACCGGCACCGCTGCACGCCAAGATAGGCGCAGCATTCAGGAACCTCAGCATGAAATTTTGCAGCCAATGCGGTAACCCGGTGACCCAGCGCATTCCCGAAGGCGATTCGCGGCTGCGATTTGTCTGTGATAGCTGTCAGACCATTCACTATCAGAACCCCAATATCGTCGCTGGATGCGTCGCGACCTGGGGCACCCAAGTGCTGCTCTGCCGCCGCGCCATCGAGCCGCGCCTCGGCTACTGGACATTGCCTGCCGGCTTCATGGAAAACGGCGAAACCCTCGAACAGGCCGCGACCCGCGAAACCGCCGAGGAAGCCTGCGCCCGGCTGCGTAACCTGAGCATCTATACGCTGATCGATGTCCCGCACATCAGCCAGGTGCATGTGTTCTTTCGCGCAGAACTGGTCGACCTGGACTTTGCCGCCGGTCCCGAGAGCCTTGAAGTGCGACTATTCGACGAAGCCGACATTCCATGGGACGAGCTGGCTTTCCGCACAGTGGGCCGTACCTTAGAATGCTTCTTCGCTGATCGGCGTGCCGAGACCTACCCGGTTCGCTCGGAATCGATCCCGCCGCTCGCTCAGCCGGTCATCACATAAAAGCATCTATGAATATCTGCATCACTCCCTGGGGAATCGTTTCAATGCGCTGGTTGCTTGCCCTGTTCTGCCTGTCGTTCGTCACGGTCTCGCAAGCGTCATTCGTGACCACCGTATCGCCGTCCAATACCCCTCTGATCGAAAAAGTGCTGGTGCTCAAATCGGCTCATCAGTTGCAGTTGATCGCCGACGGCAAGCCACTCAAGACCTACCGGGTTTCCCTGGGCAAGGGCGCGAAAAAAGGTCCGAAACTGTTTGAAGGCGATAAACGCACACCGGAAGGTTTCTATTGGATCGACTGGCGAAAGGTCAGCGACCGATTCAACCTGGCGATGCACATTTCCTACCCGAACATCAGCGATTCGGCGCGTGCCCGACGGGAAGGCGTCGCCCCCGGCGGCATGATCATGATCCACGGCACACCCGACACCGAGGACACCCCCGAGGATCTGTTCCACACGCTGGACTGGACCGACGGCTGCATCGCCATGCGCAACATGGACATGCGCGAAGTCTGGGGCCTGGTGCCGGACGGCACGATGATCGAGATCCGCCCGTAACGACCCACCACTGGTCACCTGCAAAAAAATAAATCAGAAGATCGCCGCCTGCGACAGCGCCTACAGGGTTGATACCACTTTCAACGACAGGAGCGGCCGCAGACGGCGATCTTTTGCTTTTTACAGCCCACCTCTAATACCACTTAAGACACCCCTCTCCACAACCTGCCATTTCATTGGGCCAACCGCCATTTTCCTGCGTTGACATGGTATTCAAGTGGTATTAATTTGCGCCCAGCAAGCGAGCCACAACAATCCTATACTCGCGCCGGAAATGACCTCAATGAACGACCTCCACGCCCTACGTCCCGATGACTCTCAGCCGACGCCGCTGTACCTGCAACTGGCGCGCAATCTGGAAGCGGCGATTCATGCCGGGCAGTGGAAAGCCGAACAGGCGATGCCGTCCGAGCGCAATCTCAGCGAACAGTTGGGCATCTCCCGCGTGACTGCACGCAAGGCGCTGGAAGTGTTGCTCGATCAAGGTCTGATCCGTCGCTTGCAAGGCTCCGGCACCTTCATCACCCCGCGCCTGGAACAACCCCTCTCACGCCTGTCAGGCTTCAGCGAGATGCTGCGCCTCAAGGGCTTCGTGCCCAGTTCGCAATGGCTGGAGCGGGACATCACCCTGCCGACCCACGAAGAACTGATCCGCCTGAGCCTGTCGCCGAACGACAAAGTCGCGCGCATGAAACGCCTGCGCAAAGCCGACGACACCGTGATGGCCATCGAGATGAGCACCCTGCCCGCCGCGATCATGCCCAAGCCACAATTGGTCGGTGATTCGCTCTACGAATACCTCGACGGCATCGGCAAACCGATCGTGCGCGCCTTGCAACACATCCAGGCCATCAACGCCTCGGACGAGTTCGCCGCACTGGTCGGCATCGCCCCCGGCACCGCCATGTTGCTGATGACCCGGGTCGGCTATCTGGAAGACAACACACCGATCGAAGTCACCGACACCTATTGCCGCAACGACTACTACGACTTTGTTGCAGAGCTGCGCCGTTAAACGGGCGCAGACGTCAAACAGCGAGAACCGAAATGTCCGAAGACAACATCCTCACTGCCCACGGCTGGGTTCGCGGCCGGCTGATCCACGAACACGGCAAAGTCGTGTCGATCGAAGGCGTGCCCTGCGATCCGGCCGATAACGACCTGCCTTATCTGCTCCCGGGTTTCATTGACCTGCACGTTCACGGCGGCGGCGGCAAAGACATCATGGAAGGTGCCAGCGCCTTCGAGGCGATCACCAAGACCCATGTGCGTTTCGGTACCACTTCGCTGCTGGCCACCACCATGACCGCACCCAGCGCCGAGATTTCCAGCGTGCTCAAAGCCGTCGGCGAGTTCTGCGAACAGCGCCCGGCCAACAGCGCCCGGGTGCTCGGCGTTCACCTTGAAGGCCCGTACATCAACCCCGGCAAACTCGGCGCCCAACCGAACTTTGCCCACACCGCATTGATGGCCGAAGTCGAGGAATACCTGACGCTGGCGCCGATCCGTGTGATCACCATTGCCCCGGAAATCGCCGGCCACGACGGTTTGATCCGTGAGCTCAGCAACCGTGGCATCCGCATGCAGATCGGCCATACCCTGGGCAGTTACGAGGAAGGCGTCGCCGCGCTGGACGCCGGCGCGACCAGCTTCACCCACTTGTACAACGCCATGAGCCCGCTGCATCACCGCGAACCGGGCATCGTCGGCGCGGCGCTGGCCCACGCCAAATACGCCGAGCTGATTCCGGATTTGCTCCACGTACACCCCGGCGCCATCCGCGTGGCCCTGCGCTCAATCCCGTGCCTGTATTGCGTCACCGATTCGACCGCAGCGGCCGGCATGCCCGACGGTGAATACAAACTTGGCAGCCACACCGTGACCAAATGCCTGGGCGGCGTGCGACTGCCCGACGGCACCCTGGCCGGCAGCACCCTGACCATGGACCAAGCCCTGCGCAACCTGGTGAAGATCGGTTTGCCGATCAGTGAAGCGTCGCAGCGTCTGTCTCAATTTCCCGCCGACTACCTCGGCATCAACGAACGCGGGCGCCTTGAACCCGGCGCCTGGGCCGACTGCGTGCGGTTGGATCGCTCACTCACACTGACCGCCGTCATGGTCGAAGGAGAAGACATTGACTTCAAAAATGCTTGAAGAGGCGCTGTCCTCGTTTGAGGCCGTGCAAGCCCAACTGCAACAGCTCGACCCACAATTGATCGAGATCGCCGGGCGCCTGCGCCGTCAGCCGCCGCAAGTGGTGATGACCGTCGCCCGGGGCAGCTCCGACCACGCAGCGAGCTACTTCGCCTACCTGACCATGCAGCAATTGGGCGTGCCGGTGGCATCGTTGCCGATGTCGGTGGTGACCATGCAACAGGCGCCGTTGAAGGTCAGCGGTCAAGTGGCCTTTGCCTTCTCCCAATCGGGTCAGAGCCCGGATCTGGTCAACAGCCTGCGCTTGTTGCGCAAGCGTGGCGCGCTGAGCGTTTCGATGGTCAACGCCGCCGATTCGCCACTGGAAGCGGCGTGTGAATTCAGCGTGCCGCTGCTCGCCGGCACCGAAAGCAGCGTCGCCGCGACCAAGAGTTTCATCGCCACCCTCAGCGCCAGCGCCCGTTTGATCGCGCACTGGAAAGAGGACAACGAATTGCTCGAGGCGCATAACGCCCTGCCTGAAGGCCTGCGCGACGCGGCGCAACAGGACTGGAGCGCGGCCATCGACGTACTGCGCGACTGCGAACGCCTGATGGTCATCGGTCGTGGTGCCGGTTTCGCCATCGCCCAGGAAGCCGCGCTGAAATTCAAGGAAACCTCGGCGATCCAGGCCGAAGCGTTCAGCAGCGCCGAAGTGCGTCACGGCCCGATGGCGCTGATCGACGAACACTATCCGTTGCTGGTCTTCGCCCCACGCGGTGCCGAGCAGGCCGGCCTGCTGAGCCTGGCGGCAGAGATGCGTCAACGCGGCGCTCGCGTATTGCTGGCAGCGCCGGATGACGTCACCGAACGCGACCTGACCCTGA
The DNA here is from genome assembly GCF_044743485.1 of Pseudomonas sp. NPDC087614. Classification (NCBI taxonomy): domain Bacteria; kingdom Pseudomonadati; phylum Pseudomonadota; class Gammaproteobacteria; order Pseudomonadales; family Pseudomonadaceae; genus Pseudomonas; species Pseudomonas sp. NPDC087614. The sequence goes on from NZ_JBIUWN010000008.1 coordinate 14,324, forward strand.
CCCGCGCCGAACACCCGGCCCTCGACCCGATCCTGGCGATCCAGAGTTTCTACGTGATGGCTGCCGGACTCGCCGTGGCCCGTGGCATGGACCCGGATCAACCGCGCCACCTGAGCAAAGTGACCCGTACGCACTAAGTCCCACTGACTGCACACCTGATGAGACCGAGCCATGCACAACAACAATAAAGAGCTGACCCTCAGCGCCCCGCTCAGCGGCCCGGTGCTCACGCTCGCCAAAGTCCCGGACGCGGTGTTCGCCAGTGGCGCGATGGGCGATGGTATTGCCATCGACCCGATCAACGACACCCTGTATTCGCCATGCGCCGGGGTGATCATCCACGTCGCCCGCACCGGCCATGCCCTCACCGTTCGTGCCGACAACGGCGCGCAAATCCTCCTGCACCTTGGGCTCGACACCGTTGAACTGAACGGCGAAGGCTTCTCGATGCTGGTCAAGGAAGGCACGCGAGTCAGCAAGGGGCAGCCGCTGTTGCGCTATGACGTCGACAAAGTCGGCCTGCAATGCAAAAGCCTGGTGAGCCTGTTGATTCTGACCAACAGTCAAGACTTCCAGGTGCGCCCGATCACCCTCAAAGCGGTGAAAGTCGGCGAGCCGTTGCTGCACATCATCTCGCGCAACAACTCGGCGGCGAATGCTGAAGACGTTGGCGGGCCAGAGGTTCAGGGCCATGTACGCGTCGCTCATCGCGGCGGCCTGCACGCCCGGCCGGCAGCGCTGATTCGCCAGACTGCGCAGGGCTTCAAGAGCCAGTCGCAACTGCACTTCGCCGGTAAATCGGCGCCGTGCAACAGCCTGATCGGGTTGATGGGCCTGGCGGTCGGCGAACAGGATGAAGTGCAAGTCAGTTGTCAGGGGCCGGATGCTGAAGCGGCGCTGCAAGCGTTGATTACGGCATTGGCCACCGCGCTCGCGGATGATCATCACGCCCCCGCGCCGATCAGCGTTGCACCGCTCAAGCGCCCGGCCGAGGCGGGTGTGTTGCACGGTGTGTGCGCCGCGCCGGGGTTGGTGGGCGGGCCGTTGTTTCATTTGAATGCGATCAGTTTACCGGCGGACGCGGGCAATCATGATCCGCTGGCGCAACAGCAAACACTTGAAGCTGCGCTGGATCAGGTGCGCGGCGACATCGGCAGCACCCTCGCCCAAGCGAAACAACACAGGAGCGCCGACGAAGAAGCGATCTTCGCCGCGCATCTGGCCTTGCTCGAAGACCCGGCCCTGCTCGACGCCGCACGACAATCCATCGAGCAAGGCACGGCCGCCACCCATGCGTGGAGTCAGTCGATCGACGCTCAGTGCGACGTGCTCCAGAAAACCGGCAGCGCGCTGCTGGCCGAGCGCGCCAACGACCTGCGCGACCTCAAGCAACGCGTGCTGCGCGCCCTGCTTGGCCAAGCCTGGCATTACGAGGTGCCGGCCGGTGCTATCGTCGCCGCCCATGAACTGACCCCATCGGACTTGCTGCAACTCAGCGCTCAAGGTGTTGCCGGATTGTGCATGGCCGAGGGCGGTGCGACGTCGCACGTCGCGATTCTGGCGCGGGGCAAAGGTCTGCCGTGCTTGGTGGCGTTGGGCGCGGCGCTGCTCGATCAGCCGCAAGGCCAAGCAGTGGTCCTCGACGCCGACGGCGGGCGCCTCGAACTGACGCCCAGCACTGAACGTCTGGCCGACGTCCGGCAAGCGCAAATCGACCGCCAACAACGCCGCGATGCGCAACAAGCCAAGGCTCATCTGCCCGCCGAAACCCACAATGGCGTGACCATCGAAGTGGTCGCCAATGTTGCGTCCAGCCATGAAGCGGCGGACGCGTTTGCCAACGGCGCCGACGGTGTCGGTCTGTTGCGCACCGAGTTTCTGTTCGTTGACCGCCAGACTGCGCCTGACGTCGAAGAACAGCGCGCCGCCTATCAAGCCGTCATTGATGCCATGGGCGATAAGTCAGTGATCATCCGCACCATCGACGTCGGCGGCGACAAGCAACTCGACTATCTGCCGCTGCCCGCCGAAGCCAACCCGGTGCTCGGTTTGCGCGGCATTCGTCTGGCCCAGGCCCGCCCGGAAATTCTCGATCAGCAACTGCGCGCGCTGCTGCGAGTCAGCCCGTTGCAGCGTTGCCGGATCCTGTTGCCGATGGTCACCGAAGTCGACGAACTGCTGCACATCCGCGAGCGGGTCGATGCGTTGTGCAATGAACTCGGTATCACTCAACGCCCGGAAATCGGCGTGATGATCGAAGTCCCCGCCGCCGCATTGCAGGCCGAACAACTCGCCGAACATGCCGATTTCCTCTCGATCGGCACCAACGATTTGTCGCAATACACCCTCGCCATGGATCGCGATCACGCAGGACTCGCCGCCCGCGTCGACGCCCTGCACCCGGCGCTGCTGCGCCTGATCGCCATGACCTGCGCAGGCGCAGCGGTGCACAAACGTTGGGTTGGCGTCTGCGGCGCCCTCGCCTCGGACCCGTTAGCGACACCAGTGCTGATCGGCCTCGGCGTTACCGAACTCTCGGTGAGCCCGGTGCAGATCGGTGAAATCAAGGATCGCGTGCGCCAGTTGCACGAAGCCCAATGTCAGCGCCTCAGCCGCGATCTGCTCAAGCTGAGCAGCGCCGCCGCCGTGCGCCACGCCTGTCATCAACATTGGCCACTGCGCTAACAAAAACAAAAAGGACAAACGCCATGTACCAACTCTTCATCGAAGGCCTGCAACGCCTCGGCCGCGCGCTGATGCTGCCGATTGCGATCCTGCCGATTGCCGGCCTGCTGCTGCGCCTGGGCGATACCGACCTGCTGAACATCGCGATCATCCACGACGCCGGTCAGGTGATCTTCGCCAACCTGGCGATGATCTTCGCCATCGGCATCGCCGTCGGCTTCGCCAAGGACAACAACGGCACCGCAGGCCTTGCCGGAGTGATCGGTTATCTGGTGATGATCTCCACCCTCAAGGTGCTCGACGCGAGCATCAACATGGGCATGCTCGCCGGGATCGTCAGCGGCCTGATGGCCGGCGCGCTGTACAACCGCTTCAAGGACATCAAGCTGCCGGAGTACCTGGCGTTCTTCGGTGGCCGGCGTTTCGTGCCGATTGTCACAGGGTTTGCGGCGGTCGGGCTGGGCGTGGTGTTCGGCTACATCTGGCCGCCGATTCAGCAAGGCATCAACAGCTTCGGCAGCCTGATGATGGAAAGTGGCAGCTTCGGTGCCTTCGTCTTCGGCGTGTTCAACCGTCTGCTGATCGTCACCGGCCTGCACCACATCCTCAACAACATGGCGTGGTTCGTCTTCGGCAACTTCACCGACCCGACCACAGGTGCGTTGGTGACCGGTGATCTGTCGCGCTACTTTGCCGGCGATCCGAAGGGCGGCCAGTTCATGACCGGCATGTTCCCGATGATGATCTTCGGCCTGCCGGCCGCGTGCCTGGCGATGTACCGCAACGCTCTGCCAGAGCGGCGCAAGGTCATGGGCGGGATTTTCCTGTCGATGGCGCTGACGTCATTCCTGACAGGCGTGACCGAGCCGATTGAGTTCGCCTTCATGTTTCTGGCGCCGCTGCTGTATCTGCTGCATGCGCTGCTGACCGGGTTGTCGATGGCGATCACTAACGCGCTGAATATTCATCTGGGCTTCACGTTCTCTGGCGGTTTTATCGACATGGTGCTGGGCTGGGGCCGGTCGACCAATGGCTGGTTGGTGGTTCCGGTCGGGCTCGCTTATGCCGTGGTGTATTACGCGGTGTTTGATTTCTGCATTCGTCGTTTCAATTTGAAGACGCCGGGGCGTGAGGATGTGGCGACGGCTGAAAAAGCGGTTTTCGCGGAGAACGAACGCGCCGGGGCTTACATCAAGGCACTCGGTGGTGCCGATAACCTTGTGACTGTCGGTGCCTGTACAACGCGGTTGCGACTGGAAATGGTGGATCGCAACAAGGCGTCCGATGCAGACCTGAAAGCGTTGGGTGCGATGGCCGTTGTGCGTCCGGGCAAGGGTGGCAGTTTGCAGGTGGTGGTCGGTCCGCTGGCCGACAGCATTGCTGATGAGATTCGCCTGGCGATGCCGGCGTTGGGGCGTGCGGTTCTTGCTGAACCTGTTGCGGTTGTCGAAGAGCCGAAAGCTGTTGTGGTCGCAGGCACCGAAGCCCAGCAATGGCTGAACGCATTGGGTGGTGGCGACAACGTGCTGCAACTGGATTGCATTGCCATGAGCCGGATTCGCTTGCTGTTGGCGGATGGCCAGGCGCTGTCCGAGGCGCAGTTGAAGGAGCTGGGTTGTCAGGGTGTCAGCCAGTTGGAGGGTGGGGTTTGGCACTTGTTGGTGGGTGACAAAGCTGCGAGTTTGAGTGGAGCACTTGAAGCGCTGGTCAATTGCAGTGAGGTCAGTGCGAAGGTTTAAGCCAAAGCAAAATCAAACAGCCTTGCTGATCAAGGAAAAGCCGCTGGGCTATTAAGCACAGCGGTTTTTTTTCGGCAGTTACTTCGCTGCAACAACGGTAAACGTACGAGCCTGTGACATACCAGCGCTTCCTCTGGCCGTAATCGAATGAGCACCCAGGTTCAGACCTGTCAGGTGCAGCGCCCAGCTTCCTGTACCACTGGCGATTACGTGCCCCTTCACAACAGAAGCGTCGAGGATTTCAACTCTCTCTTCAACAACTGCAATCCCGCTCAAGTGCACAGAAGTTGCAAAAGTGGCGCCACCGTTGGGAATTTCTAGGCCGTTATCGTCTTTCACATTGGTGATTACTGGCACAACATTTTTTTCAGCAGACATATCTAAGTTCCTTCTTACCCGTTTTGGATGGAAGGCTTATCTGACAGGAGTTGGAGGTATCGCACCACTGTCAGAAATTACAGGTCAAGGGCTGTTTGCGATGAACGGTCAACACCACATCTGCCACTGAGTTGAGCCGCGAACGTCAATCTGCAAGGTCATGCGCCTGAACAGGCTCGCCCCTATCCATATGGGACGAGCCTGTTTGCGATGCCCCCGTATAGATCAGGTTTGCGGGTCTACCCGATCCAGTGCGCGATTTACCGCCAGTTCGGCAAGCATGACGATTTGCTGGATGCCTAATACGGTGCTGCGCTGAGAACCATTTAGCTCATTGGCGAAGTTGCTGGCGGCGGTACTTGCCGAGGCTAATGACTCGCAAGCGTGGGCGAGCAGGCTTTCGGTGTCGACTTGGGGGCAGACCATGAACATGGTGCTTGGTCGGCGGGGCTTTGCGGGTTCGGGGCACAGGTAGAAGTCGAGGGCGCGCTTGATGGCTTCGCGGTTTCGGGCCAGGTCTTCAGCGCGGAGGGCTTCTTCGAGTGGGGTTTTGGTTTCGGGTGGGTCTGGGACGGGTTTAGTCATTGCAATGATCTCTAATCAAATGATTGAAGCCATCACTGGTCGCTTCTCACGCGACGAGGAGGTGGCAGCTATGTGCGGAGTGAGAAACCGGTAAGAGATCAACCCGGCCGAACCGAAGTTCGTCCGCACACAGCCGCCATAGAGCATTGCCGGCAGCAAATGAGCTGGCGGCGATTATGGTGCTACTGACGTTTGATTAAAACCTCTTACCGGGTTCTCACACCCGATCACCGATTTGCGGTGACAGCCAAAGACTAGAGACCCGACGTCCGACGGACAACCTGAAAACCTTGTGGGAAGGTTCTGGTGATTTGATGCATTTTTAAACAACCTTGGGTGATGGGGTGGCCGGGCGGGCCTCATCGGGCTCCCACAGTTGGAGTGTGTGCATCCAGATAGAGACTGGTCGGCTATCAGGCCGCCATCGCTGGCAAGCCAGCTCCCACAGAAAAGCAAAGCAGCGCCACCTACTCGCTCCTGCTTCTCACCACCCAACAGGATGAGCGCAAGCTCGGCTGCAGCTCTTGATCTTGATCCACAGGCCCCGTCGGCAGGCTGAGCGCAGGGATTCATCCGGGGAGAACATCGAGAGGAGGTGCAGCGAAGCAAACCGGAGGCGATGCCCCGGATGGATCCCGGAGCGAAGGAACCCCGAGCCCCAGCGAGCGGGCCGAACGTTGGGGCAAGCGTTTTTGGTTACTTTTTAGGCGTCTGTAAAAAGTGACCCGCCGTAAGGGCGGAACTCTGAGCAGCCATGACCACAGCAATGGATATGTACTCGGTCAGCCAGAACATCATTGCCTGAGCCGACGCCTTCGCGAGCAAGCCAGTTCCCACATAGGAACCCCATCGCGCAAAAAACCGGGGGCAACAAAAAACCCGCAGACAATCACTCATCTGCGGGTTTCTTGTAATAAGCGGCTATCAGAAATCTTCCAGCCGCCACACTTCATAAGCCGGTGTCTCGTACGGGTGGCTCAACTTCAAAGCCGCCACTACAGAGCGAATCAACTCATCCGCCACCACAAGCTCAACCTTCCATTCCTCAACCCGCTCAACCTGCCCCGCTTCCCCAATAAACGGCTGACTGCCGTCCAAAGGTCGAAACTGACCCAAACCGAGCACCTGCCAAGCACAGTGGTCATAGTCCCCGATCCGCCCACCACCGGCAGCGAATACGGCTTCCTTGACCACCTCGACATGACTGTCAGGAACAAAAAACGCCAGCTTGTACACGGACCTTAGTTAACCCACACACGAGCATTACGGAACATACGCATCCAAGGCGCGTCTTCGTTCCAGTCTTCCGAACGCCACGAGTTCTGCACAGCACGGAACACACGCTCCGGGTGCGGCATCATGATAGTCACGCGGCCATCACGGCTGGTGAGACCGGTAATCCCGCGCGGCGAACCGTTCGGGTTGGCCGGGTACGATTCGGTGACCTTGCCATGGTTGTCGACAAAACGCATCGCCACGCAACCCGACAGATCCGCTTCCAGCAGAGCTTCTTCGCTGGAAAACTCGGCATGACCTTCACCGTGAGCAATGGCGATCGGCATACGCGAACCGGCCATGCCCTGCAGGAAGATCGAGTTCGACTCCTGAACCTGAACCATCGCCACGCGCGCCTCGAACTGCTCGGAGCGGTTGCGCACGAAGTGCGGCCAGAACTCGCTGCCCGGGATCAGTTCGTGCAGGTTGGACATCATCTGGCAACCGTTGCACACGCCGAGGGTGAAACTGTCGTTACGCTCGAAGAACCCCTGGAACGCATCGCGAGCGCGGCTGTTGAACAGGGCCGACTTGGCCCAGCCTTCACCGGCACCCAGCACGTCGCCGTAGGAGAAACCACCGCACGCCACCAGACCTTTGAACTCGTTCAGGTCGACACGGCCGGCCAGAATGTCGCTCATGTGCACGTCAATCGCGTTGAAAAAGGCGCGGTCGAACGCGGCCGCCCAATGCACACAACGGAAGTGCCACGT
>NZ_JBIUWN010000008.1:21708-42387 GCF_044743485.1 Pseudomonas sp. NPDC087614
GTGGGCGAATGCCTTTTTTGATGTAGGGCGCGGCGATGTCCTGGTTGACGTCGTAGCTCAGCTTGACGCTCAGGCCCGGGTTGTCTTCTTCCAGCAGCACGTCGAACTCTTGTTCGGCGCAGTCGGCGTTGTCACGCAGACGCTGGACCTGGTAGCTGGTCTCGGCCCACTGACGTTGCAGCAGACGACGCTGGCCTTCGAACACGGTGTCACCGTTGAAGGTGATGTTGATCTGGCCATTGTTGATCGGCTGACCGATCACCGAAACACAGTCGCCCAGACCGGCCGCGCTGAACTGCGCGAGGATGTCTGGCGTGGCGTCCTGACGAACCTGAATCACGGCACCCAGTTCTTCGTTGAACAGGATGGCGGCGATTTCAGCGGCGCTTTCGGCAACGCTGTCCAGGTTAAGACTCAGACCGCAGTGGCCAGCGAAGGCCATTTCCACCACGCAAGTCAGCAGACCACCGTCGGAACGGTCGTGGTAAGCCAGCAAGTGACCGTCAGCGTTAAGGCCCTGGATCACGGCGAAGAAGGCTTTCAGGTCTTCGGCGTCGTCGACGTCCGGCGCGTGCTTGCCGAGCTTGCCGTGTACTTGCGCAAGGATCGAAGCACCCATGCGATTCTGCCCGCGACCGAGGTCGATCAGGATCAGGTCGGTGGTGCCCTTGTCCATGCGCAGTTCCGGGGTCAGGGTCTGACGGATGTCAGCCACTGGCGCGAAACCGGTCACGATCAGCGACATCGGCGAGGTCACGGTTTTTTCTTCGCCGTTGTCGTTCCAACGGGTGGCCATGGACATCGAGTCCTTGCCCACCGGAATGGTAATGCCCAGCTCAGGGCACAGTTCCATACCGACCGCTTTCACGGTGTCGTACAGACGTGCGTCTTCACCCGGGTGACCGGCAGCGGACATCCAGTTCGCCGACAGTTTGATGTCGGAGAGCTTGTTGATGCGCGAAGCGGCAATGTTGGTCAGGGTTTCGCCGATGGCCATGCGGCCCGACGCCGGAGCGTCCAGCAGCGCCAGCGGAGTCCGCTCGCCCATCGCCATGGCTTCACCGGTGTAGACGTCGAAACTGGTGGCGGTAACGGCCACGTCGGCAACCGGAACCTGCCATGGGCCAACCATCTGGTCACGGGCCACGAGGCCGGTGATGGTGCGGTCACCGATGGTGATCAGGAAGCTCTTGCTCGCGACAGCCGGGTGATGCAGAACGCGTTCGATGGACTCGGTGATGTCGAGGTTCGACGGATCGAAGTCATCGCCCAGTTCGGCCTCGCGAACCACCGAACGGTGCATGCGCGGCGCCTTGCCCAGCAACACTTCCAGTGGCATGTCCACCGGGTTGTTGCCGAAGTGGCTATCGGTGACAGTAAGCTGCGGCTCGGCGGTGGCTTCACCGACTACGGCAAACGGGCAGCGCTCACGCTCGCAGATCGCCTGGAAGCGCTCGAAGTCTTGCGGGCCGACGGCCAGCACGTAGCGTTCCTGGGATTCGTTACTCCAGATTTCGTGCGGGGCCATGCCCGGCTCGTCGTTTGGAATGTTGCGCAGTTCGAAACGGCCACCGCGGTCGCCGTCGTTGACCAGCTCCGGGAAGGCGTTGGACAGACCGCCCGCCCCCACGTCGTGGATGAAGCTGATCGGGTTCTTGTCGCCCAGTTGCCAGCAACGGTCGATGACTTCCTGGCAGCGACGCTCCATCTCAGGGTTTTCACGCTGAACGGAAGCGAAGTCCAGATCCGCCGAGCTTGTGCCCGTGGCCATAGAGGAAGCCGCACCGCCACCCAGACCGATCAGCATCGCTGGGCCGCCGAGTACGATCAGTTTGGAACCGACGACGATCTCGCCTTTCTTGACGTGTTCTTCGCGGATGTTGCCCATGCCGCCAGCGAGCATGATCGGCTTGTGGTAACCGCGAACTTCGTCACCGTGCGGGGTGGTGATCGATTGTTCAAAGGTACGGAAATAACCGGTCAGGGCCGGACGACCGAATTCGTTGTTGAACGCGGCGCCGCCGAGCGGGCCTTCGATCATGATGTCCAGCGCGGTGACGATGCGCTCAGGCTTGCCGTACGGCACTTCCCACGGCTGTTCGAAGCCCGGGATTTGCAGGTTCGATACGGTGAAACCGGTCAGGCCAGCCTTAGGCTTGGCGCCACGACCGGTTGCACCTTCGTCACGGATCTCGCCACCGGAACCGGTGGATGCGCCCGGGAACGGGGCAATCGCGGTCGGGTGGTTGTGGGTTTCAACCTTCATCAGGATGTGCACCGGCTCCTGAACCGCGCCGTACTGACGGGTTTCAGGGTTCGGGAAGAAGCGGCCGGCCACGTTGCCGACGATCACCGAGGCGTTGTCCTTATAAGCCGACAGAACGCCTTCGCTGTGCATCACATAGGTGTTCTTGATCATGCCGAACAGGCTTTTTTCCTGGCTCTGGCCGTCAATGTCCCAACTGGCGTTGAAGATCTTGTGGCGGCAGTGCTCGGAGTTGGCCTGGGCAAACATCATCAGTTCGATGTCGTGCGGGTTGCGCTGCAAACCGTTGAAGGCGTCGACCAGATAGTCGATCTCGTCTTCGGCCAGGGCCAGGCCCAGCTCGGTATTGGCCTTTTCCAGCGCGGCGCGACCGCCACCGAGAATGTCGATGGCGGTCAGCGGTTTCGGTTCGGCGTGGCTGAACAGGCCGGCGGCCTGCTCCAGATTGGCCAGAACGATCTGGGTCATGCGGTCATGCAGGACATCGGCAATCTGCTGGGCTTGGGCGTCGCTGAACTGACCGGCCACGTAGAACGCGATGCCGCGCTCCAGGCGCTGGATCTTGCTCAGACCGCAGTTGCGAGCGATGTCGCTGGCCTTGCTCGACCATGGCGAGATGGTGCCAAAACGCGGCAACACCAGGAACAGACGGCCGGTCGGCTCTTGAACCGGAACGCTTGGACCGTACTTCAGAAGGCGCGCAAGCACCTGCTGTTCGTCGCCGGTCAGGACGCCGGTGACTTCGGCGTATTGAGCGAATTCAGCATACAAGCCACTGACAGCCGGAACCTTCTGGCTCAGTTGCTCAAGGAGTTTGCTGTGGCGAAAGGCAGAAAGGGCAGGAGCGCCGCGCAGGATCAACATCTTCGGGACAGCCTCGGGAAGGGGTGTGCTTTGAGGCCGTGCATTCTAGCCTAAACCGCCCTCAACATCACCCGAAACGCTACGCACGGTTGCACCCGGACGTCGATCTGTGTTTCTGATTCGCAAGTCAAATTTACCCAGCCTGCGACAATGGCTTATTTTTGCTGTAACAAAATGCCCGGAAGGCCCGTTTATGAGGGGTTTCGTTCGGTTTTGTGATCGCTAGCAGACAAGCCCTGCACTGTCGAGATATGGCGTCCGCGGTCCTTTGCGTATACTGCGCAAATGTTTTTCCCAAAGGCTTTGCGTCCGCGGTACGCCAAATGGCTGATCGCAACCGGACTCTTCCTGTTGCTCGGTGGCTGTGTTGATAAACCCAACACACTCGAGCGCGTAAAGGAGGATGGTGTGCTGCGGGTGATTACCCGGAACAGCCCCGCCACCTACTTTCAGGATCGCAGCGGTGAAACCGGCTTCGAATACGAGCTGGTGAAGCGCTTTGCCGAAGATTTGGGTGTCGAGCTTAAAATCGAGACCGCCGACAACCTCGACGACCTCTTCGACCAGATCGGCAAACCGAACGGCCCGGTCCTGGCTGCCGCCGGGCTGGTCAGCAGTGAACAGCGCAAGAAACAGGTGAGGTTTTCCCACCCCTACCTCGAAGTCACCCCGCAGATCATCTATCGCAACGGCCAGTCACGGCCCACCGACGCCGGTGACCTGGTGGGCAAGAAGATCATGGTGCTCAAGGGCAGCACCCACGCCGAACAACTGGCCGAACTGAAACAGAAATACCCCGCCATCGAATACGAAGAGTCCGACGCGGTTGAAGTGGTCGACCTGCTGCGCATGGTTGATGAAGGCCAGATCGACCTGACCCTGGTCGACTCCAACGAAGTGGCAATGAACCAGGTGTACTTCACCAACATCCGCGTGGCCTTCGACCTCGGCGATGCGCGCAGCCAGAGTTGGGCCGTCGCACCGGGCGAAGACAACAGCCTGCTCAACGAGATCAACAGCTATCTGGACAAGGTGCAGAAGAACGGCACCCTGCAACGCCTCAAAGACCGCTACTACGGGCATGTCGACGTCCTCGGTTACATGGGTGCCACCACGTTCGCCCAGCACTTGCAGCAACGCTTGCCCAAATACGAACAGCACTTCAAGACCTACGCCAAAAAAGAGAAAGTCGACTGGCGCCTGCTCGCGGCCATCGGTTATCAGGAATCACTGTGGCAACCGACGGTCACCTCCAAAACCGGCGTGCGCGGGCTGATGATGCTGACCCAGAACACCGCTCAGGCCATGGGGGTGTCCAACCGACTCGATCCGAAGCAGAGCATCATGGGCGGCGCGAAGTACCTGGCTAACATGAAGGATCAGCTCGACGATTCGATTCAGGAGCCGGATCGCACCTGGTTTGCCCTGGCGGCGTACAACGTCGGCAGCGGCCACCTGGACGACGCCCGCAAACTGGCCTCCAAAGAAGGCCTGAACCCGAACAAGTGGCTGGATGTGAAGAAAATGCTGCCGCGCCTCGCGCAGAAGCAGTGGTACAGCAAGACCCGCTATGGCTACGCCCGGGGCGGCGAACCGGTGCATTTTGTCGCGAACATTCGTCGCTACTACGACATCCTCACTTGGGTGACCCAGCCGCAGCTTGAAGGTGATCAGGTGGCTGAAGGCAACCTTCATGTGCCGGGGATCGACAAGTCCAAGCCAACTCAAGAGCCAGCCCCGCTCTAGCCCAGATACCTTCAATCAAATGTGGGAGCCAGCCTGCTGGCTCCCACATTGGTTTTGCGATGAGGCTTAAGCTTTTGCAGCCGCCAGAATCAGCGCTTTCATTTCAGAGACGGCAGACTTGAACCCAACGAACAACGCATGCGCCACCAGCGCATGGCCGATGTTCAGTTCGTTGATGCCCTTGATCGCGGCCACGGCCTCAACGTTGTGGTAATGCAGACCATGACCGGCATTGACGATCAACCCCTGAGCCAGACCAAACGCCACACCGTCCGCCACTCGTTTCAGTTCTTCGGCGACTTCGGTCGGGGTTTCGGCATCGGCATAACGCCCGGTGTGCAGCTCAATGGCCGGCGCACCGACGCGCTTGGAGGCCGCAATCTGACGCTCGTCGGCATCGATGAACAGCGACACCTCGCTGCCGATCTTCGACAGACGCTCAACCGCCGCTTTGATGCGTTCTTCCTGCCCTGCCACATCCAGACCGCCTTCGGTGGTCAGCTCCTGACGGGTTTCCGGGACCAGGCAGATGTGCGCAGGACGGATACGTTCGGCAAACGCCATCATTTCTTCGGTGACGCCCATTTCGAAGTTCATGCGGGTTTGCAGCACGTCCTTGAGCAACAGTACGTCGCGCTCCTGAATGTGCCGACGGTCTTCGCGCAGATGCACCGTGATGCCATCGGCGCCCGCCTCTTCCGCGTCCAGCGCAGCCTTGACCGGATCCGGGTAGCGCGTGCCACGGGCCTGACGCAGGGTGGCGACGTGGTCGATGTTCACGCCAAGAAGAATGCGATTGCTGGTGGTCACGGATGCGCTCCTGAATGGAAAGATTCGGCGCACAGCATACACGGGGCTAGGGCTTGCGAAACAGCTCGCGACTGACCAGAGGGCGACCGCCGAGGTGAACGGCCAAGGCCTGACGCATCAAACGCTTGGCGGCGGAGAGTGCGCCGGGAGCCGACCAGTCGGCTTCGGCCATGGCGAGTAATTCAACGCCGTTGAACAGGCCGGGTTGCAGCAAGTAAACGCGCTCAAGGCCGGCGTCCACTTGCAGACGGTAGAGACCATCGGGCGCAACAGGCTCGCCGTGAATATCGGTATTCATGGAAAAGCCGTAACCGAGGTCATCGAGCAGACGCCATTCGAAAGAGCGCAACAACGGTTCCAGCGGCCGGCCTTCGGCCAGAGCCAGCAGGGTTGCTGCGTAGTGATCGAACACCGCCGGGTGCGGATCTTCGGCAGGCAGCAGGCGGATCAAGAGCTCGTTGAGGTAAAGACCGCTGAACAGCGCCTCGCCATTGAGCCAGGCGCAGGTGCCGGCACTTTCCATGCGCCCGACATTCTTCAACTCGCCCTTGCCGCGAAACTCGACTTCCAGCGCCACGAACGGCCGCGCCAACGTCCCGGCCTTGCCCCGCGCACTGCGCAGCACCGCTCGCAGCCGACCTTGCGGCGTGAGGAAATCCACCAACGCGCTGGTTTCGCGGTAGGCGCGCGAATGCAGGACGTAGGCGGGTTGGGCAGGAGGTGGAGTTTGCGACATGGAGTTCTCGATGAAGAAACGCGTTTTTTACTCACAACCCAAAACTACTGTGGGAGCGGGCTTGCTCGCGAAAGCGGTGAATCAGTCGAAGTGTATGTCGACTGACACTGCGCATTCGCGAGCAAGCCCGCTCCCACAGGGGGGTTCTCTGGAGTATCAGAAAACCGGTATTACAGGTCGCCGTAACCCAGCGAACGCAGCGCACGCTCGTCGTCGGACCAGCCGCCCTTCACCTTGACCCACAGGTTGAGCATGATCTTGGAGTCGAACAGCAACTCCATGTCCTTGCGCGCTTCGGTGCCGATGCGCTTGATGCGCTCGCCCTTGTCGCCAATGATGATCTTCTTCTGGCCGTCACGTTCGACGAGGATCAGCGCATGGATGTGCAGGGTCTTGCCCTGCTGCTTGAACTCTTCGATTTCGACGGTGATCTGGTATGGCAGCTCAGCGCCCATCTGGCGCATGATTTTCTCGCGCACCAGTTCGGCGGCGAGGAAACGGCTGCTGCGGTCGGTGATCTGGTCTTCGGGAAAGAAGTGATCGTTTTCCGGCAGGTGATCGGCAATCACCTTTTCCAGCGCGTCGAGGTTATGCCCGTGCTGCGCCGAAATCGGGATGATCTGCGCGTTCGGCAGCTGTTCCTGCAACCAACTCAGGTGCGGCATCAGCTCGGCTTTGTCTTCGATACGGTCGGTCTTGTTCAGTGCGACGATCAGCGGGCCGGTCACGTATTGCACACGCTCCAGCACCATCTGGTCTTCTTCGGTCCACTTGGTGCGATCGACCACGAAGATCACCACGTCAACGTCTTTCAACGCCGCCGAAGCGGTCTTGTTCATGTAACGGTTCAGCGCCTTTTCGCCACCCTTGTGCATGCCGGGGGTGTCGACGTAGATGGCCTGCACGCCACCCTCGGTCTTGATCCCGAGCATGTTGTGACGAGTGGTTTGTGGCTTGCGCGAGGTGATCGCCAGCTTCTGACCAAGAATGTGGTTCAGCAGCGTGGACTTGCCCACGTTGGGACGGCCGACGATGGCAACGTAGCCACAGCGAGTTGCATTTGTATCAGTCATTGCCATTCTCCACGCCCAGGGCAATCAGTGCTGCGGCGGCCGCTACCTGTTCGGCAATACGACGGCTCACACCCTGACCTCGGCTTTTTTCATTCAGTAAGACAACTTCGCACTCGACGAAGAAGGTTCGACAGTGCGGCTCGCCCTGGATATCCACCACCTCGTAACGAGGCAGGTCGCAACCGCGTGATTGCAGGAATTCCTGCAGGCGGGTCTTCGGATCCTTGTTGGTGTCGACCAGGGTCAGACCTTCGAACTCACCCGCCAGCCAGGCCAGTACGCGCTCGCGAGCCATGTCCATGCCGGCGTCGAGGTAAATCGCACCGATCAAGGCTTCGAGGGCATCGGCCAGAATCGATTCGCGACGGAAACCGCCACTTTTCAACTCGCCGGACCCCAGACGCAGATAATCCCCCAGGTCGAAACCGCGAGCCAGCACGGCCAGCGTCTCACCTTTCACCAAGCGTGCGCGCAAACGCGACAACTGGCCTTCACGGGCGAGCGGGAAACGATCGAACAGCGCCTCGCCCGCCACGAAGTTGAGGATGGCATCACCGAGGAATTCCAGGCGTTCGTTGTTACGCCCGGCGAAACTGCGGTGCGTGAGGGCCAGGAGCATCAGCTCCTGATCCTTGAAGGTGTAACCGAGCTGACGCTCGAGACGGCTTAATGAGGCGCTCACGGTTTACCCACGCTGAGATCAAAGCTGGATTCCACCGCCATCGCCGGGGTACGGCGCAGGTCTGGGACAATTAACGCTGTGTTCAAAAATTACATCCTGACTATTACGAAGCCGATTGTGTCGACTCCAGAAATGCATTCGGCGCTGTGGTCAACAGCGCCGTGTGTGATTACTTGATCAGGCCTACCCGCGAGAAATTCGGCAGGTGGCTGAGTTTCGGTTCCGGCCAGCTCATCCAGACTGCAAAGGCCTTGCCGACGATATTCTGGTCGGGAACCATGCCCAACATGTCCTTGGGAATGTTGGGATCATCCCAGTAGCGACTGTCGTTCGAGTTGTCGCGGTTGTCGCCCATCATGAAGTAGTGCCCGGCCGGCACGGTCCACGAATGATCCGGGGTCGCGCGGTAGCGGCTCATTTCCTTGCGGATCAAGTGCTCGGCGGCGCCGAGTTTTTCCTGGTAGAGCTCAGCGCTGCCCAGGGTGCCCGGCTCGGAGCCAACCAACTGCTCGGCAATCGATTCGCCGTTGACGAACAGACGCTTGTCAGCGGTGTAACGCACGGTGTCGCCCGGCAGGCCGACTACACGCTTGATGTAGTTGACGCTCGGGTCGCTTGGGTAGCGAAACACCATCACATCGCCCCGCTGCGGATCACCGACTTCGATGATTTTCTTGTCGATCACCGGCAGGCGGATCCCGTAAGAAAACTTGTTCACCAGAATGAAGTCACCGACATCCAGGGTCGGTTTCATCGAACCGGACGGGATCTGGAACGGCTCCACCAGGAACGAACGCAGCACCAGCACGATGAACAACACCGGGAAGAACGACTTGCCGTATTCCACCAGCAGCGGCTCTTTGTTCAGTTTTTCGACCACCACCACATCGGGCTCGCTGACACTGCCTTGATAAGAGGCAATGGCAGCGCGTCGACGCGGCGCGAGGATCAACAGATCAAGCAACGCCAACAGGCCGCAGACGAACACGGCGATGACCAGCAACAGCGGGAAATTTAGTGACATAGGACCTGACTATTCCAACCTGAGCACGGCAAGGAAGGCTTCTTGTGGAATTTCCACGTTGCCGACCTGCTTCATGCGTTTCTTACCGGCCTTTTGCTTCTCGAGCAGTTTCTTCTTACGGCTGACGTCACCACCGTAGCATTTGGCCAATACGTTCTTTCTGAGCGCCTTGACGGTTGTCCGTGCAACGATCTGACCGCCAATGGCGGCCTGGATGGCCACGTCGAACATCTGTCGCGGAATCAGTTCTTTCATCTTCTCGGTCAACTGGCGACCTTTGTAGTGCGAGTTGTCACGGTGCACGATCAACGCCAGAGCATCGACCTTGTCGCCGTTGATCAGCACGTCCAGTTTCACCAGATTAGCCGATTGGTAACGATCGAAATGGTAGTCCAGCGAAGCATAGCCGCGGCTGGTGGATTTGAGACGGTCGAAGAAGTCCAGGACCACTTCGTTCATCGGCAGGTCATAAGTGACTTGCACCTGATTACCGAGGAACAGCATGTCGACCTGTACACCGCGTTTCTCGATGCACAGGGTGATGACGTTGCCCAGGTGTTCTTGCGGAACCAGGATGTTGGCACGCACGATCGGCTCGCGCATGTCTTCGATGGCCGAGACATCCGGCAGCTTGGAGGGGTTGTCGACGTAAATCGTTTCACCGGTTTTGAGCACCAGTTCGAAGATTACCGTCGGCGCCGTGGTGATCAGGTCCAGGTTGTACTCGCGCTCCAGGCGCTCCTGGATGATCTCCATGTGCAGCATGCCGAGGAAGCCGCAACGGAAGCCGAAGCCCAGTGCGTCGGAGCTTTCCGGGGTGTATTGCAGCGACGAGTCGTTGAGGGTCAGCTTCTGCAGCGCTTCGCGGAAATCTTCGAAATCGTCGGAGCTGACCGGGAACAGACCGGCGTAAACCTGTGGCTGGATGCGTTTGAAGCCCGGCAGTACCGGAACATCCGGGGTGGAGCTGAGGGTCAGGGTGTCACCGACCGGGGCACCGTGGATGTCCTTGATGCTGGCGATGATGAAGCCCACTTCGCCGGCCTTCAGGTCAACCGTGGCGGTGTGTTTCGGATTGAACACGCCGACGCTGTCGACCAGGTGGATCTTGCCAGTGGATTTCACCAGAATCTTGTCGCCCTTCTTCACACGGCCGTGGCGCACGCGAACCAGGGAGACAACGCCCAGATAGTTGTCGAACCAGGAATCGATGATCAACGCCTGCAGCGGATCTTCGATGTTGCCGGTCGGCGCAGGAATGGTGTGCACCAGACGCTCGAGCACTTCGTCGACACCCAGACCGGTCTTGGCGCTGCAGGTGACGGCGTCGGCGGCGTCGATGCCGATGATCTTCTCGATCTCGTCCTTGACGCGTTCCGGTTCGGCCTGCGGCAGGTCGATCTTGTTCAGGACCGGCATGACCTCAAGGCCCTGCTCGATCGCGGTGTAGCAGTTGGCCACGGACTGGGCTTCAACACCTTGACCGGCATCGACCACCAGCAAGGCACCTTCACACGCCGCAAGGGAACGGCTGACTTCATAGGTGAAGTCGACGTGGCCAGGGGTGTCAATGAAGTTCAGCTGGTAGGTGACGCCATCTTTGGCTTTGTAATAGAGGGTAACGCTGTGGGCCTTGATGGTGATCCCGCGTTCACGCTCCAGATCCATGGAATCCAGTACCTGGGCTTCCATTTCACGCTCGGCCAGGCCGCCGCACATCTGGATAAAGCGATCGGCCAGCGTCGACTTGCCATGGTCAATGTGGGCGATGATGGAGAAATTGCGGATATGACTCAAATCACTCACGGATCAACACTCAAAAAGGCTGCAGGCTTGGCCCGCCGAAAAATAGCCGGGAATTGTACCTGATACACGGCGCAAGCGTCACGTTCACCTGTCACCCGGATTGCATACAAAAACGCCCCGATCGGTTGATCGAGGCGTTTTCAGGGTTAAACGGCGGATGAAAGCTTGTTCATCAACCCGCTCGTCGCAGCAGCCAGACACCGGCCAGCGCACAGACTCCGGCCGGCACCAGCACCGCAAACAGCGGTGAGAAACCGAACACCAGGCTCGATGGGCCGAGCAAATCCTGAACGATGCGGAAGGTGAAGCCGACCAGCACGCCAGTGAAGACACGCTGCCCCAGGGTCACCGAACGCAGCGGGCCGAAGATGAAGGAAATGGCCATCAATACCAGTGCGGCGGTGACCAATGGCTGCAACACCTTGACCCAAAATGCCAGCCAGTAACGGCCGTTGCTCAGGCCCTGCTCCGCCAGATAGTGGATGTAACCCCACAGGCCGGTGATTGACAGCGATTCCGGAGCCATGACCACTGTGCTCAGCAATTGCGGGCTCAGGGACACATCCCAACGCTCAGTGGGCGTGTTTACAACCTCGGTGCTGCGGTCATGGAAAACGGTGGTTGCTACGTCGGTGAGCTCCCAGTGATCTTTATCGAACTCGGCCTTTTTGGCGAAGCTCGAACTCAGAAGATGGCGCTCTTTGTCAAAGCGATAGCGCGTCACGCCATACAACAGGCCATTGGGTTGAACGGCGTTGATGTGAATGAACTCTTCACCCTGGCGGTGCCACATACCGTGCTTGGCGCTTTGCGCGTCGCCACTGCCCTGAGCCAGCGAGCGGTTGGCCTGGGCCATGCTTTCGGTGGCAGGGGCTATGTACTCACCGATCAGCACGCCGGCCAGCATCAGCACCAGCATCGGCTTCATCACCGCCCAGACGATCCGGCCGATGGACACGCCGGCGGCGCGCATCACGGTCAGCTCACTGCTGCTGGCCAGACTGCCGAGGCCGATCAGGCAACCAATCAACGCTGCCATCGGCAGCATTTCATAGAGCCGGCGTGGCGCGGTCAGCAAAACGAACCCCAGGACATCAACCAGGGTGTAGGTATCGCTGACGTCGCCCATCTCATCGATAAAGGCGAACAGGGTCGCCAGACCGAGAATGATTGCCAGCACGGCGATGATCGCCATGAAGACGCTGCTGCCGATATAGCGGTCGAGTTTAACCACGAGCCACCTCCAGTGCAGCGGCGCGACGGCTGGCCATCTTCAGGCGCAACGGCTCCCAGTACAGCAGGCCGATACCGATGAACAGGAAGATCGCATGCACCCACCACAAGCCGAGGGCGGGTGGAATCTTGCCTTTTTCAAGGGCGCCGCGGGCGGCAATCAGGATGGTCAGGTAAGCCATATAAAGAAGAATCGCCGGCAGCAACTTGAGGAAACGCCCTTGACGCGGGTTGACTCGCGATAGCGGCACCGCCATCAGGGTCACGATAAACACCAGCAACGGCAGGGACAGACGCCATTGCAGTTCGGTTTTGGAGCGGATGTCGTCATTGCCCAGCAAGGTCGATGTCGGCATCGCATCGCGGTCAGTGACTTCTTCGCTGACGTCCGGCTTGGGCAGCAAAACACCATAGGTTTCGTAATGGATGGCGCGGTAATCGGCCAGCCCTGGGCTGCCGTCATAACGATAGCCGTCTTCGAGAATCAGATAGCGATTGCCGTCAGGACGAACTTCCTGACGGCCCTTCTCGGCCACCAGTACGGAAATCCCGCGATCCTTCTGATCGGCGCCGAGGTTCTTCTGCGAGATAAACACGCTGCCCAGATTGACGCGGTCATCGCTCAGCGTTTCGGTGTAGGTCACGCGGGTGCCGTCACGCAGCGCCTGGAAGCGACCTGGCTCGAGCGTATCGAATTCGGTGAGCGCGTCCTGCTTGTTGAGCAGCAACTGGAACTGGTTGGCACCTTGCGGGGCCAGGCCCAGGCTCAGCCATGCCACGACCAGTGCAACCAGGGTGGCCGGAAACAGCGTGATGCGAAACAGCTTCTGCTGGCTCATGCCGGTGGCCGAGAGCACGGTCATTTCGCTTTCGAGGTACAGGCGACCGTAGGCCAGCAGGATCCCGAGGAACAGGCCCAGCGGCAGAATCAGTTGCATGAACCCCGGCAGACGATAGCCCATGATCAGGAACAGAGAACCCGGATCGAGCTGGCCGGCAGCGGCCTGAGCGAGGTATTTGATGAAGCGACCGCTCATGATGATGACCAGCAGCACAGCACTCACAGCGCTGAGGGTCAACAGGACTTCGCGGGACAGATAACGGAAGACGATCAAACCAGACACTCCAGGGTTGTCAGGCTAAGGCGGCCAAACAAGCAAACACATCAACCGGCCCGCAAGGCAGAGCCGTCGAAAAAAGATGCGGCATTATCCTGTGATTGAGGGCGCCTGTCACTGCGCACACTCATCCGCGCGTGCAATCGGTTGAAGATCGTACAACCGAGGGTTGTCAGGCGCGGTGAGCGAGGTTCAAACTGCGGCCCTTGTCGCAGGCCTTGGCCTGCGCCTCTTCTATCTATAAGCAGGCGACTGCGAACACCGTCGAACGCCTGTGTGTTGATCATTCATTCAGGGATCCGGACATGGAACTGGTTGTAAAAAGCGTTAGCCCAGAAACGTTGAAAACCGCCACCCTGGTGGTTGCCGTCGGTGAAGGCCGCAAGCTCGGCGTCGCCGCCAAGCAGCTCGATGAACTGAGCGGCGGCGCGATCAGCGCG
Organism: Pseudomonas sp. NPDC087614; assembly: GCF_044743485.1. NCBI lineage: Bacteria > Pseudomonadati > Pseudomonadota > Gammaproteobacteria > Pseudomonadales > Pseudomonadaceae > Pseudomonas > Pseudomonas sp. NPDC087614. The sequence continues at coordinate 35,507 of NZ_JBIUWN010000008.1, forward strand.
GTACTCAAGCGTGGCGATCTGGCCGGCAAAGTCGGCCAAAGCCTGCTGCTGCACAGCCTGCCGAACCTCAAAGCCGAGCGCGTGCTGCTGGTCGGTGTGGGCAAGGATGAAGAACTGGGCGACCGCCCGCTGCGCAAAATCGTTGCCGGCATCCTCAACACGCTGAAGGGCCTGGGCGGCAGTGATGCCGTACTGGCGCTGGATGAAATCATTGTCAAAAACCGCGACAGCTACGGCAAAACCCGTCTGCTGGCAGAAACCCTGCTGGACGGCGAATACACCTTCGACCAGTTCAAGAGCCAGAAAGCCGAACCCCGCGCCCTGAAGAAAATCACCCTGCTGACCATCAAGGCTGCCCAGGCCGAAGTGCAGCGCGCCGTGACTCACGCGACAGCGATCGCGAACGGCATGGCCTTTACCCGTAATCTGGGCAACCTGCCGCCGAACATCTGCCACCCGACGTTCCTCGGCGAGCAAGCCAAGGATCTGGGCAAAGCGTTCAAGGATCTGAAAGTCGAAGTCCTCGACGAGAAGAAGATCAAGGCGCTGGGCATGGGTTCGTTCTACGCCGTCGGCCAGGGCAGCGCCCAACCGCCGCGCCTGATCGTCATGCAATACAACGGCGGCAAGAAATCCGAGAAGCCATACGCACTGGTCGGCAAAGGCATCACCTTCGACACCGGCGGTATCAGCCTGAAGCCGGGCGCCGGCATGGACGAAATGAAGTACGACATGGGCGGTGCTGCCAGCGTCTTCGGCACCCTGCGTGCCGTGCTCGAGTTGAAACTGCCGATCAACCTGGTGTGCATCCTCGCCTGCGCCGAAAACATGCCGAGCGGCAATGCCTCGCGTCCGGGCGACATCGTCACCACCATGAGCGGCCAGACCGTGGAAATCCTCAACACCGACGCCGAAGGCCGTCTGGTGCTGTGCGACGCCCTGACCTACTCCGAGCGCTTCAAGCCGCAAGCGGTGATCGACATCGCCACCCTGACCGGCGCCTGCGTCGTTGCGCTGGGTGCACACACTTCCGGCCTGCTGGGCAACAACGACGAACTGATCGAGCAACTGCTCAGCGCCGGCAAAGCTGCCGACGACCGTGCCTGGCAACTGCCGCTGTTCGATGAGTATCAAGAGCAACTGGACAGCCCGTTCGCCGACATCGCCAACATTGGTGGCCCAAAGGCCGGCACCATCACGGCAGCTTGCTTCCTGTCGCGATTCACCAAGAACCTCAACTGGGCGCACCTGGACATCGCCGGCACCGCGTGGACCAGCGGCGGCAAGGACAAGGGCGCCACCGGCCGCCCGGTGCCACTGCTGACCCAGTACCTGCTCGATCGCGCCAAAGCCTGAAACCGCTGACGGGCGGCGGCGTCACTTTCAGGTGACGCCGTTTGCCGCTCTGGAACCGCAATGACCAAAGTCGACTTTTATATCCTGCCCAGCGCCGATCCTTCGGCTCGTCTGGACTTTGCCTGCAAGCTCACTGAAAAAGCCTGGCGCATGGGCCACCGCATCTACCTGCATTGCAGCGATGCCGCTCAGCGTGACGATCTAGATGCTCGCTTGTGGGCGTTCAAGGGCGAAACCTTCGTGCCCCACGGCCCGGCCGACAGCGAACCTGACGGTTTGATCGTGCTGGGACTGGGCGCTGACTGCGGCGAGCATCAGGACCTGCTGGTCAATCTCGACCTGAAAGTCCCGACTTTCGCCAGCAAATTCGCCCGGGTGGCGGAAGTGGTGGTGGAGGACCCAACCATACGGGCGGCTGCGCGGGAGAGTTTCCGTTTCTACCGCGAACAGGGCTATCCTCTGCAAGATCACCGTTTACAGCGACTCTGAGCATTGCGATGGACACTCCAAAACCGCAGCAAAAGTCCGCACACCTGCTGGACGATCTTGAATCGATCCGCCAGTTGCTCGGCGATGACAACCTGCAGCCACCGCTGCTGACCGACACGGTCGACGACGGTGAACAGGAACAGATTCCGATGTTGTTCGACTCAGCCGGCACCGAGCCGCCAGCCGTCGAACCGCCACCGGCTCCCTCTGCGACACCTGCCGCGCAACCTTCGGCGCCCCTCGACAAAGGCCCGGATGCCCTGCTGCACCTGGACAGCGAACTGCGCGCCGCCGCACAGTTGATCATGCAAGACGTGATCGACGACTTCGCTCCCCACATCGAAACCGAGATCAAACGTCGCCTCGATGCGCGAATGGAACGGCTTTTGAGCCAATACGAATAACCACAAATCCCCTGTGGGAGCGGGCTTGCTCGCGAATGCGGTGTATCGGCCGGTGATGAGGGCGCCTGACACACCGCATTCGCGAGCAACCCCCCTGTCACATTTGAAACGCACACCACCCTCCCCCGCTCGCCCTCGGCCCCATGCCCCGCTATACTTCCCGGCTTTTCCTGAATAAATGCCAATAGGGTCCCGCCGCGCATGGATAAGACCTACCAGCCGCACGCCATTGAAACTTCCTGGTACAACACCTGGGAGTCCGAGAACTATTTAGCACAGCTAGTCTCGGTCGATTACTACTCCATGATGATCCCGCCGCCGAACGTCACCGGCAGCCTGCACATGGGGCACGGTTTCAACAACGCGATCATGGACGCCCTGATCCGTTTCCGCCGCATGCAGGGTCGCAACACCCTGTGGCAGCCGGGCACCGACCACGCCGGTATCGCCACGCAGATGCTGGTGGAGCGTCAACTGGAAGCCGCCGGCCAGAACCGTCATGACCTGGGCCGTGAAAAATTCCTCGAGAAAGTCTGGGAGTGGAAGGATCAGTCCGGTGGCAACATCAGCCGTCAGATCCGCCGCCTCGGCTCATCCGTGGACTGGAGCCGCGAGCGCTTCACCATGGACGACGGTCTCTCGGAAGCGGTCAAAGAAGCCTTTGTGCGCCTGCACGAGGACGGCCTGATCTACCGCGGCAAGCGTCTGGTCAACTGGGACACCAAGCTGCACACGGCGATTTCCGACCTCGAAGTGGAAAACCACGACGAGAAAGGCTTCCTGTGGAACCTCAAGTACCCGCTGGCCGACGGCGCGAAAACCGCTGAAGGCAACGATTTCCTGATCGTCGCGACCACCCGTCCGGAAACCATGCTCGGCGACTCCGCCGTCGCGGTTAACCCGAACGATGAGCGCTACAAAGCCCTGATCGGCCAGTTTGTCGAGCTGCCACTGGTTGGCCGCCGCATCCCGATCATCGCCGACGATTACTGCGATCCTGAATTCGGCACCGGTTGCGTGAAAATCACCCCGGCCCACGATTTCAACGACTACGAAGTCGGCAAGCGCCACAACCTGCCGCTGCTGAACATCTTCGACAAGAACGCCGCCGTACTGCCGGCCTGTCAGGTGTTCAACCTCGACGGCACGCTGAACGAAAGCATCGACGGCAAGATCCCGGCTGAATACGTCGGTCTCGACCGTTTCGAAGCGCGCAAACAAATCGTTGCTGCGTTCGACGCCGCCGGCCTGCTGGTCAGCGTTGACGACCACAACCTGAAAGTGCCCAAAGGCGACCGTTCGGGCACCGTGATCGAGCCGTGGCTGACCGACCAATGGTACGTTTCCACCAAGCCTTTGGCCGAGCCTGCGATTGCTGCCGTTGAAGACGGTCGCATCCAGTTCGTGCCGAAACAGTACGAAAACATGTACTTCTCCTGGATGCGCGACATCCAGGACTGGTGCATCAGCCGTCAGCTGTGGTGGGGCCACCGCATTCCAGCCTGGTACGACGAATCGGGCAAGGTCTACGTCGGCCGCGACGAAGCCGAAGTGCGCGCCAAGCACAACCTTGGCCCGGACGTGGCGCTGCAACAGGACAACGACGTGCTCGACACCTGGTTCAGTTCCGGTCTGTGGACGTTCTCCACGCTGGGCTGGCCTGAGCAGACCGAATTCCTGAAGAAATTCCACTCCACCGACGTACTGGTGACGGGCTTCGACATCATTTTCTTCTGGGTGGCCCGGATGATCATGATGACCATGCACTTGATGAAGAACGAGGACGGCACGCCGCAAGTGCCGTTCAAGACCGTTTATGTGCACGGTCTGGTGCGTGATGGCCAGGGCCAGAAGATGTCCAAGTCCAAGGGCAACGTCCTTGACCCGCTGGACATCATCGATGGCATCGACCTGGAAACGCTGGTGCACAAACGCACCTCGGGCCTGATGCAGCCAAAACTGGCGAAGAAGATCGAGAAGCAGACCCGCGACGAGTTCGCCGACGGCATCGCCAGCTATGGCACCGACGCACTGCGCTTCACCTTCTGCTCGCTGGCCTCGACCGGTCGCGACATCAAGTTCGACATGGGCCGCGTCGAAGGCTATCGCAACTTCTGCAACAAGATCTGGAACGCCGCGCGTTATGTTCTGGACAAGGGCGAAGACTGCGGCCAGAACGGCGAGGCCTACGAGCTGTCGCTGGCGGATCGCTGGATCATCTCGCAACTGCAACGCACCGAAGCCGAAGTCACCCGTCAACTGGATCAGTTCCGTTTCGACCTCGCCGCGCAAGCGCTGTACGAGTTCATCTGGAACCAGTACTGCGACTGGTATCTGGAATTGTCCAAGCCTGTGCTGTGGGACGAAAACGCTCCGGTTGAACGTCAGCGCGGCACCCGTCGCACGCTGGTGCGCGTACTGGAAGTGGCGCTGCGTCTGGCGCACCCGTTCATGCCGTTCATCACTGAAGAAATCTGGCAGCGCATCGCGCCGCTGGCCGGTATTCAGGGCAAGACGATCATGCTGCAACCTTGGCCAGTGGCCAATGAAGAGCGCATCGATCCGGCTGCCGAGAGCGACATCGAGTGGCTCAAGGAGCTGATGCTCGGCACGCGTAACATCCGTGGCGAAATGAACATCGGCCCGGGCAAGCCACTGCCGATCTACCTGAAGAACGTCAGCGCCGAAGACCAGCGCCGTTTGACCGAGAACGAAGCGCTGCTCAAGAAGCTCGCGCGTCTGGAATCGATCACCGTTCTGGCCGCTGGCGAAGAAGCACCGCTGTCCGCCACCGCGCTGGTCGGCGAGATGGAAGTGCTGGTGCCAATGGCCGGACTGATCGACAAGGCTGCTGAACTGGCGCGTCTGGACAAGGAAATCCTGCGCCTGCAGGGCGAAGTCCAGCGGGTTGGCGGCAAGCTGTCCAACGCAGGTTTCGTCGACAAGGCCCCGGCCGAAGTCATCGACAAGGAACGCGCCAAACTGGCTGAAGCGGAACAGGCTTTGGGCAAGTTGGCTGAGCAACGCGCGCGGATTGCCAGTTTGTAACGGCACATCGCAATGAAAAAGGGAGGCCACATTGGCCTCCCTTTTTTATTTCTGCAGCACGATACCCCTCCCACAGTTTGAACGGTGTTGTCTTTAGATGTGGGACAATAGCCGCCACTTTCAGCCATACCCGAATCGACCACACCCATGAACGCCCCCCGCCCCCCGAAACCTGCGCGCAAGAAGCCTGAATCCGCGACCCCGGCCAAAGCCGTTGAGCCGCGTGAAAAGGCCAGCCTGCACCCGCGCAATCGCCATCAGGGTCGTTACGACTTCCCGGCACTGATCAAAACCACGCCGGAACTGGCGAAGTTCGTGATCATCAACCCGTACGGCAAGGAAAGCATCGACTTCGCCAATCCCGATGCAGTGCGCGTGTTCAACCGGGCGCTGCTCAAGTCGTTCTACGGCATTGAGCATTGGGACATTCCGGCGGACTACCTCTGCCCCCCGGTGCCGGGCCGTGCCGATTACGTGCACTTCCTCGCTGACCTGCTGGCCAGCATGAACGACGGCAAGGTGCCACGCGGTGCGATCGTCAACGTGCTGGACATCGGCATGGGCGCCAACTGCGTTTATCCGCTGATCGGCAACAGCGAATACCGCTGGCACTTCCTCGGTTCTGAAATCGATCCGACCGCCGTGGCGGCTGCCAAGGCTATCGTCCAGTCCAACGACCTGAACAAGGTCATCAAGCTGCGCCAGCAGGAGAACCGCAAGCACATCCTGATTGGTCTGCTGGAGCCGGGTGAGCGCTTTGACCTGACCATGTGCAACCCGCCGTTCCATGCCTCGATGGATGAAGCGACCAAGGGCAGCGAGCGCAAATGGCGTGCGCTGGGCCGCGCTGATCCGAAACGCAAATTGCCGGTGCTGAACTTCGGCGGCCAGTCGGCGGAGTTGTGGTGTGAGGGCGGCGAAGCACGCTTCGTGACGCAACTGATCGCCGAGAGCGCGAACTTCCAGCACAAAGTGCTGTGGTTCAGCACCCTTGTTTCGAAAGCCTCGAACCTGCCCGCCATAGAGACAGCGCTGAAAAAGGCCGGCGCGCTGGAAAGCCAGGTGGTGGAAATGTCCCAAGGGCAGAAACAGAGCCGCTTCGTCGCGTGGACCTTCCAGACCAAATCCGAGCAGCAGATCTGGCGCCGCGAGCGCTGGACGCGCTAACACTGCTCAACTTGTGGGAGCGGGCTTGCTCGCGAATGCGGTGGATCAGTCAATAAACATGTCGACTGACACTGCCCTTTCGCGAGCAAGCCCGTTCCCACATTTGATTTATGGTGTCAGTAAAAAACGGACACAAAAAAACCGTGCCCGGATTGCTCCGGTGCACGGTTTTTTTATCGCTGCGTCTTACTTGTTCACAGCGTCGGTCAGGCCTTTGGCCACAACCAGCTTGATCACTTTCTTGGCAGGGATTTCGATGGCAGCGCCAGTCGAAGGGTTACGGCCAGTGCGGGCAGGACGCTCGGTCACTTTCAGCTTGCCAATACCTGGCAAGGTGATTTCGCCGCCGTTTTCCAGCTGATCAGCAACGATTTGGCCCAGTTGGTCCAGAGCGTTACGCGCGGTGGACCAACTGGG
>NZ_JBIUWN010000008.1:42397-128881 GCF_044743485.1 Pseudomonas sp. NPDC087614
TAAGAAAGAGCCATGTACTGTTCCATCCCGATCAAATTCATATGGATTGCAGAGTGCAGTGTCAGCCATCGAGCCCGATCTTCTGGATCTGGCACCCTCGGCGATAACCACGACGAGTCGGGGTTATAGATACCGAAATCAGGGTTTGGTTCGACCTGACAAATGCTGAATGCACGCTTAACGCAGTGACTTCGCGTAAGACCGGGCAAAACTAGCACAGAGGCGGGGAAATATCCGCTTCTAGCTACCCATTTGGTCAGCTTTATTGCTCTAAATCGGCAAAAAACTGCATAACCACCTTCGAGCCCCCCGGTTTTGCCCTTCAGCCCGCGCCAAAACCAGTGGTTGCGGTACACTGGGCGCTTTTTCGGGGGAGCCTGCCCTCCTCCCTTCCAACAGCCGAGAAGCCCATGCCGATCCGTCATTGCATCGTCCACCTGATCGACAAAAAACCCGACGGCACGCCCGCAGTTCTGCACGCCCGTGACTCTGAACTGGCTGAGTCCGCGGCCATCGAGAACATGCTCGCCGACCTCAACGAGAGCTATAACGCCAAACAGGGCAAAGCCTGGGGCCTGTTCCATCCGGAATCCGGTGCATTCCCGTTCAGCGGCTGGCTGAAGGAATACATGGAGGGCGCTCACGACTTCACCGCGTTCAGCAAAGTCGCGGTCGAACATCTGCAAAAGCTGATGGAAGAGTCGAACCTGTCAGTCGGCGGCCACGTGCTGTTCGCCCACTACCAGCAAGGCATGACCGACTACCTGGCCATCGCCCTGCTGCACCACAGCGAAGGCGTGGCGGTGACCGATGAGCTGGACGTGACGCCGTCGCGCCACCTCGACCTCGGTCAACTGCACCTGGCGGCGCGGATCAACGTCTCCGAGTGGCAGAACAACAAACAGTCCAAGCAGTACATCTCGTTCATCAAAGGCAAAAACGGCAAGAAGGTCTCGGAATACTTCCGCGACTTCATTGGCTGCCAGGAGGGCGTCGATGGCCCGGGCGAAACCCGCACCCTGCTCAAGGCGTTCAGCGACTTCGTCGAGAGCGAAGACCTGCCGGAAGATTCGGCCCGAGAGAAAACCAAGACACTAGTGGATTACGCCAGCAGCCAGGCCAAGCTCGGCGAACCGATGGGCCTGGAAGAGCTGTCGGAGTTGATCGACGAAGAACGTCCGAAGGCCTTCTACGATCACATCCGCAACAAGGACTACGGCCTCTCGCCGGAGATTCCGGCAGACAAACGCACCTTGAATCAATTCCGCCGTTTCACCGGCCGCGCCGAGGGCCTGTCGATCAGTTTCGAAGCGCACTTGCTGGGCTCCAAGATCGAGTACGACGAAGAGGCCGGCACCCTGGTCATCAAGGGCCTGCCGACGTCGCTCACCGATCAGCTCAAGCGCCGCAACTGATGCTCGCCAATGTACTGAAGAAGGTCGCGCTGGTTCTGCTCGTGGTGGTGGTCTATCAGAACTGGGGCAAGATCGAGCGGGTTTTCAATCCGTCACAAATGGTTTCCGAGCAGACCCGTGCCAGTGCCCATGTCGTGCTGTATGCGACCGACTGGTGCGGCTACTGCAAGCAGACCAAACGCTTTCTCGACAGCAAGGGCATTGCGTTCAAGGAATTCGATATCGAGAAGGATGCCGAGGCGCGCAAGGCGTATGAGGCATTGGGTGGGCGCGGGATTCCGCTGATTGATGTGAACGGCACGTTGATTCGCGGATTCGACCCGGACGAAATCCTCGCCGCCCTGAAATGAATGTGGGAGCAAACGCACTCCCACGGGGTTGGCAGATGACGGGGTGAATCAGCGCGCTTCGATACGGAAACCCAAGCGTGGGAAGTGCACATGCACCACACCAGCGCGTGGGTCTTCGCGACGAAGGATCAACTCTTCACTGCCTGCAAACAACAACTCCCCAACCACCGGATCAACCCCGTAATCCGTCGCGGCAATTGCCACTGGCTGCCCGGCCTTGAAGCCGTTCGGGTCTTCGAATTGCTCACTTGGCAGCGCTTGTGGCGTCGAGTTACGTGCCACCTCCAGCGCCTCCTCGGCCGTCATCTCGCTCGCGGCGCCATGGCCAAAGCCCAAGACGCGGCCCACCCATGCTGACACCGCCGGATACTCATCCACCAGCGGCGCGGTGACAGGCGTCGCCTTGAGGAACCACATCGGGTGCACCAGGGCGAAGTCAGCAATCGATGGCTCACCAAACAGATAGTCACCCTGCTCGCGCAGCAACTGCTGCTCCAGGCGCGCCATGATCGTCGGCCATTGGTGTTTGGCCAGTTCGGTAGACAAACGCGTAGCGCTGCCACCGCTGAACAACCCGGCACGGTCTGCCAGAAAGGCCTTGATGGCTTCCGGCGGCAGTTTGCCGAAACGCACCGCCACCGATTCAGGTTGAAACACCAGGCTGACCGCATGTTGGAATACCACCGAATCCGCCCATGCAGCGAAACTGGCGGTAATCATTTCCTGACCTTCAGGGAAAAATGCCGGCAGGGCTTTCTCCTGCTCCAGACGACGGGCGATCAGCGAAGTGTCGCAGTAGATGTCAGCGCCAATCTGCAGCACCGGCGTTTTACGGTAACCACCGGTCAGGGCCGTCAGGTCAGGCTTGGGCATCACCGGCGAAATATGCACCGAGCGCCACGACAAGCCTTTGAACCCCAACAGCAGGCGGGCCTTTTCGGCAAATGGGGAGGTCGGGTAATGATGCAGAATCAACTCGGGCATGCTCGGCTCCGCCGCTCAGATAGTGAGTCGGCAGCTTAGCGCGCATTGGCTTGGCAGCCTACAGGTCTGGCTGATGGGAACCAATCAGTCGGATTGATAAGACGCCACCAGGCATTCCTTGGCGCTTTTTTTGAGCTTTTTGATCAACCGCTCCTGGCGCAACGCATCGCTTTTATCGCGGCACAGCTCGGTATAAACCAGCGCCATGGCCGGGCTGGAGAGGAAGAATCGCGCGCCTTTGCCACTCTGATGCTTGGCAAAACGGCGCACGGGATCATCGCTGATCCCGCAATACAACGAACCGTTGGCGGCGCGCACGAGGTAGACGAACCAGGACTTGCTCACCGGCTCGCCAACATCGACAGATTTTTCGCTAAGGCTGGTCACTTTGGGATTTAGGCGTGTAGAAAACAGGCGGCGATCTTATCAGCGACCAGCCTGAAATGCCTTCAGTCCCTTCAGCGCCTGGGCGCGCACGGCGTTGCGCACCAGCGGCGTCCAGCCCAGCAGCAAGCCTTTGAAGCCCAGCGCCTGACGTGACCAGCGCCACAGGTCGAAGTGGTCGTGGTGTTCGCAGATCTTGCCGTCGCGAAATACGAAGCGCGCCTGGATATCGTTGACCACGACATTGCCGGTCTGGCTGAACAGGTAGGTCGCGACCCAGTGCGCGCCACCGCTGCGCTCATCGGCGCGAACGTTGTCGAAGGTCAGGGAGAAGTCTTTGGCCCGCGTGGTGAGCATGCGCCACATGTCGCCGGCATCGCGCCCGCGCAGTTCGCCGAAGGCCGGATCGCTGAACACGACGTCATCGGTGTAACACGCGGCCATGGCGTCGGCATCGAGGTTCTCAAAGGCCTGGTAGAACCGGGTGATCAGCGCGGCGTGGGCTTCACTCATGGGCAAACTCCAAAATATGGACAGATTGCCAGTACGATAATCCGCAAAGTGCGCAAACACTATCGGCATTCGTAAACCGAATACCCGCAGCACACAAAACCTATGTGCGAGCCTGCTCGGTTCCACATTTGAAATCAGCGCATTCAGATTTTTTCGCTTGTGACCTGAACGTACAACGCACGACCGGCCCCCAGGCCGGCGAGGATCGCGCCACAGCCAATGATGCCGAAGATCCAGCCCAACGCATTCCAGCCGCCGGTCCAGTCATGCACCACACCGACCGCGAACGGCCCCATCGACGCCAGCGTGTAGCCGAAGCCCTGGGACATGCTCGACAGATTCGCCGCTACATGAGCATCCCGCGAGCGCAACACAATCAACGTCAACGCCAGACTGAACGTACCGCCCTGCCCCAGCCCCAGTAGAATCGCCCAGCCCCACAGGCCTTCGATCGGTGCATACAGGCAACCGAACAAACCGCCGAGGGTCAGCGCCATCACCACCACGATGGCCAGACGCTGATCCTTGCCACGGGTCGCCAGCCAGGGCGCGGCCAGCGAACTGGCGAGCTGGATGATCACCGAGCCGGACAGCACCAAGCCGGCCTGAGTCGGTGTCAGCCCACGACCGATGAGGATCGAGGGCAACCAGCCGAAAACGATGTAGGCCAGCGACGATTGCAGGCCCATGTACAAAGTCACCTGCCAGGCCAGCGGGTCACGCAGCAAACCACGCACGCGGTAGGCGACGTTATGCGCACCGTGTTTGCGCCCGACTTGCGGCAACCAGAAGACCGCGGCGACCAGCGTCGGAATGACCCAAAAACCCAGGCCCATGGTCCAGCTGTGACCGAAGTGTTCGCTCAGCGGCACGCTCGAACCTGCCGCCATTGCTGCGCCCAGGCACAAGGCCATGGTGTAGACACCGGTCATGGTGCCGGCGTGTTTGGCGAAGTCGCGTTTGACGATGCCCGGCAGCAAAACACCGATGATGCCGATGCTGGCGCCGCCCAATACGCTGCCGGCGAACAAGCCGATCTCGCCAAAGTTGCTGCGCAAAATGATCCCGCCAGCCAGTGTCAGCAGAATCCCCAGCACAACCCGTTCAGCACCAAAACGCCGCGCCAGAATCGGTGCCAGCGGTGCAAACAATCCGAGGCAGAGCACCGGCAACGTGGTCAGCAAACCCGCCTGCGCCGCCGACAGCCCGAGGCTTTTGGAAACATCGCTGAGCAACGGTGCCATGCTCGACAGCGCCGGACGCAGGTTCAGCGCGACCAGAATCAAGCCCAGCAGCAACAGCCACGGCCGACGTACCAGGGGGTGGCTTTGTTGCACCTGCTCGTCATCGGCCTCGGCGTCGATCAACAGCTCTTCAAGTTCGGCTGTTCGCTTTGGAGCGGACAGGTTTATTTCGCTTTCAAGATTCATTGATCAACTGCCTCGATATGGCTTTGGCCCGCTCCGGGTCACGTCGCTCGACCGCATCGAGCAATTCGATGTGCAGATCGAACACTTCCTGACGACGCGGGGAGATGTTCAGGGTCTGGCGCAATTGCGCGCCGACGATGCTGGAAAAATAGCGATACAGCTCGCTGAGGGTCGGGTTGTGCGCGGCGTCCACCAGCCGACGATGGAACACCAGATCGCAGGCAATGTAGGTATCGAGATCGCCGTGGTAATGGCTGCCGCTGGTGCCAAGCGCCTCGCGCAATGCGACGAGGTCTTCGTCGCTGCGGCGCAACGCCGCCAGACCAATGGCCTCGACCTCAAGGATGTGCCGGGTTTCCCGGGCCTGCTCCAGTGAGCAGCGCGACAGCGCCTTGAGCGTGTCCATCGGGTCGACCACCGCGCGCAAATAACTGCCGTCGCCCTGACGGATTTCGATCAGCCCGGAAAACGCCAGCACGCGCATGGCTTCACGCACGGTGTTACGACTGATGCCCAGTTCGGCGCACAGCTCAGGTTCGGTGGGCAGACGCTCACCGACCTGCCAGACGCCGCTATTGATGCGCTGACGCAACTGATCCAAGGCCTGATCAACCAGGGATCGTTTAATGAGTGGAGAAATGTCTGACATAGGATTCGCCCTTTCATCCAATCATGGGATGAATTTTCTGACATGTTAGTCAGACTCATGTAGGACGGCAACCGCCTAGGGTCAATCGGAGACACATGAAGCGGTATTTTCGATTGGTGAAAATTACCCTTTAAGGGTAATTTTAGGGACAGGGTTTTGCTTTCTTATGGAAAAGAACACACCCCATTACGACGTGGCGGTGATTAAGGCGGATGTCGTGCGACGCGGCAAAGAAGCCTTCACCCGACGCGCGCTGGAGACTGGCAGGGAAATGGGCATGTCATATGAATCAATGACGCATATCGTCTGCTCGCTTGAGCGGCGCATGCTTTACAAATCCATGACGTCCTACGCCAACCATCGCAACTGGCACGATCACACCTCGTTTCGTGGTTTGGAGATTTACATCAAAGTGACTTACTGCTCTGGCGGTGGGCCCCCGGGAATCTCCTTCAAGGAGAAAAACACATGAGCAAAAGACCGTGCATCAGTTGCGGCACCGAAGACGGAATGAGTCATTTTCGAAATCGCAGTCTCACCGTCAATTACAAACAGTTTTCGCGGCTCGTGCACACTCTTGCCGGTTGGGAGTGCAGGGCTTGCGGTGAAGTCATTTTTGACAACGACACCGACAGCGCTGAACGCTACGTGGATGCCGGGGATCGTTTGCTCGAAGACTCCCTTCGACTTATTGGCGCCGAGATGAAACGCATCCGACTTAAGCTTCATCTCACCCAAAGGAACGCGGTGAAGTTGTTATCGGGTGGAGGACACAATGCATTTTCACGCTACGAGCGGGGCGAGCTTTCTCCTCCTCAACCGCTGCTCACCTTGATGCAACTACTGGATCGCCACCCGCATTTGTTGGCCGACGTACAGGCAGTCAATCAAGGTAACGATCTCAAGCAGCTAATGGCTGCGCGTTACCCAGAACACGAACCTGTATTGACCTCCTGACCCCGGACAAAATAAACCCGGAACTCAATCCGGGTTTAATTCAATGCCTGGACTCGATCAATGCAAAATCTGACTCAAGAACAGCTTCGTCCGCTCATTCTGCGGATTACCGAAGAAGTCGTTCGGCGCAGCCTGCTCTACGATCTCGCCCTTGTCCATGAAGATCACGCGATTGGCCACGGTACGGGCGAAGCCCATTTCATGGGTCACGCAGAGCATGGTCATGCCGTCTTCGGCGAGGCCGATCATGGTATCCAGAACTTCTTTCACCATCTCTGGATCGAGCGCCGAGGTCGGTTCGTCGAACAGCATGATTTTCGGCTTCATGCACAGGGCGCGGGCGATCGCCACACGCTGCTGCTGACCGCCGGACAATTGCCCCGGAAATTTATGCGCCTGTTCCGGAATGCGTACGCGCTCCAGATAATGCATGGCGATTTCTTCGGCCTTGCGCTTGGGCATCTTGCGTACCCACATCGGCGCCAGGGTGCAGTTCTGCAAAATGGTCAGGTGCGGGAACAGGTTGAAGTGCTGAAACACCATGCCGACTTCACGGCGGATCGCTTCGATTTGCTTGAGGTCGTTGGTCAGCTCTACGCCATCGACAACAATGCGGCCCTGCTGGTGTTCTTCCAGGCGATTGAGGCAACGAATGGTGGTCGACTTGCCGGAACCCGACGGGCCGCACAGGACGATACGCTCGCCCTGCTTGACGTTGAGGTTGATGTCCTTGAGCACGTGGAACTGGCCGTACCACTTGTTGACGCCCTGCATCTGAATGATGCCTTCAGGGCTCACAGGCTTTTTGCTTGCTTCAGTCATTACACAACTCCTAACGCTTGTGGCCAGTGTCGAGCTTGCGTTCCAGGTGCATGGAATAGCGCGACATACCAAAACAGAAAATCCAGAACACCAGGGCGGCGAACACGTAGCCTTCGGTGGCCATGCCCAGCCATTTTGGATCGGCAGCGGCTTGCTTGACGCTGTTGAGCAGGTCAAAGAGGCCGATGATGATCACAAGGCTGGTGTCCTTGAACAGCGCGATGAAGGTGTTGACGATCCCGGGAATCACCATTTTCAGGGCTTGGGGCAGGATCACCAGGCCCATCGCTCGCCAATAACCGAGGCCCATCGCCGAAGCGGCTTCGTACTGACCTTTGGGGATCGCTTGCAGACCGCCGCGCACCACTTCAGCGACATAGGCTGACTGGAACAGGATCACGCCGATCAGCGCCCGCAGCAGCTTGTCGAAGTTCATGCCTTCAGGCAGGAACAGCGGCAGCATCACCGAAGACATGAACAGCACCGTGATCAACGGCACGCCGCGCCAGAACTCGATGAAGGTCACGCAGACCACACGAATCGCCGGCATGTTCGAACGACGGCCCAGTGCCAGAATGATCCCCAGCGGCAACGCACCGGCAATACCGACGGTGGCGATCACCAACGTCAGCATCAGACCACCCCATTTAGGCGTCGGGACGTTGATCAGGCCGAAGAGTCCGCCGTGCAGCAGAAAGTAGGCAATGATCGGGTACAACACCAGAAAGCTCAGCCCGTACACCGCTTTACGCGGAAAACGCGAGATGAACAGCGGTGCCGCGCCAATGACCGCCAGCCATACGGTCAGATCCACCCGCCAGCGCAAGGCCGTCGGGTAATAGCCATACATGAACTGGCCAAAACGCTGCTGAATGAACACCCAGCAGGCGCCGTCCTTGGTGCAATCGGCGCGAGTGGTGCCGACCCAATTGGCATCGAGAATCGCCCAACTGAGAATCGGAGGAACCACCAGATAGATCAGATAGAACGCAAACAGGGTCAGCAGGGTGTTGAGCCAGCTGGAGAACATGTTCGCGCGCATCCATGCAATCACACCGATGCTACTGCTCGGTGGAGGCATGTCGGGTTTGAAAGTATGAGTACTCATGCGCTTTTCCTTACCGCTCGATCAGCGCAATGCGCTTGTTGTACCAGTTCATCAGCAGGGAAATGCTGATACTGATCGCCAGGTACACGCTCATGGTGATGGCAATGACTTCGATCGCCTGACCGGTCTGGTTGAGCACGGTGCCGGCGAACAGCGAAACCATTTCCGGATAACCGATACCGGCCGCCAGCGAGGAGTTCTTCGCCAGGTTCAGGTATTGGCTGGTCAGCGGTGGAATGATCACGCGCAAAGCCTGCGGGATAATCACCTTGCGCAGGGTTGGGCCGTTTCGCAAACCCAGAGAGTGCGCCGCTTCGGTTTGCCCGTGGCTGACAGACGCGATACCCGACCGCACGATCTCGGCAATAAAGGCCGCCGTGTAGACCGTCAGGGCCAGGGTCAAGGCCAGCAGTTCCGGAATAAGCACCCAGCCATCGACAAAGTTGAAACCTTGCAGGTGGGGGAATTCCCAACGCAGCGGCGCGCCGAAGATCAGTGCACACAACGCAGGAATCACAAAGAACAGCGCCACCCCGGCCCAGAACTTGTGGAACGGCACACCGGTTGCTTCAAAGCGCTTGTTGGCCCAGCGGCACATCAGCACAACAGCAACGATGGCCACGACGACGCTGACCACAAACGGCCAGAACCCGTCCGCCGCCAACGCCGCGGGCATATTCAAGCCGCGACTGCTGACAAAGAAGGTGTCACCGAAGTTATGACTGTTGCGCGGCCCTGGCATGGTCAGAAACACCGCGAAGTACCAGAACAGGATTTGCAGCAGCGGTGGGATGTTACGGAAAACCTCAACGTAAACTGTCGCCAGCTTGTTGATGATCCAGTTCTTGGACAGCCGCGACACACCGATGATGAAGCCCAGGATTGTCGCCAGGATCACGCCGATGATGGTCACCAGCAAGGTGTTGAGCAGGCCGATGACAAAGACCCGGGCATAGCTGTCCGATTCTGTGTAGTCAATCAGGTGTTGTGCGATGCCGAACCCGGCACTGCGTTCCAGAAAGCTGAAACCGGAAGTAATGCCCCGGTGTTGAAGGTTGGTTTGCGTGTTATCGAACAGATACCAACCCATACTGACCACCGCGATAACCGTGATGATCTGAAACAGCCACGCACGCACACGTGGATCGCTGAGGCTGAACCTCTGCTTTGGTGCGCCGATTGAATTTTGCATGAAGTGCCCCGCAAAGAATGGAACAGAACATCACCCGGTGGTTGGCCCACCGGGTGATAGAACCATCAGCGCACTGGTGGTGCGTATTGAATGCCGCCGTTGGTCCACAGGGCGTTCAGGCCGCGGTCGATTTCCAGCGGAGTGCTCTTGCCGAGGTTTTTCTCGAAGATCTCGCCGTAGTTACCGACTTGCTTGACGATTTGCACGACCCAGTCTTTGGGCAGTTTCAGGTCTTTGCCGTATTCACCGTCAGCGCCCAGCAGACGGGCAACGTCCGGGTTCTTGGTGGATTTGGCTTCGGCTTCAACGTTTTTCGAAGTGATGCCGGCCTCTTCAGCGTTGAGCATTGCATAGCCAACCCAACGAACGATGGCCAGCCACTCGTCGTCGCCGTTACGCACGACCGGACCCAGAGGCTCTTTGGAAATGGTTTCCGGCAGAACTACGTAATCCTTCGGCGAGGCCAGCTTGGTGCGTTGTGCATACAGCTGCGACTTGTCGGAAGTCAGCACGTCGCAACGACCGGATTCCAGCGATTTGGCGCTTTCATCGGAGGTGTCGAAAGTGATCGGGGTGTACTTCAGGCCATTGCCACGGAAGTAATCGGAAACGTTCAATTCGGTGGTGGTACCGGCTTGAATACAGATGGTCGCACCGTCCAGTTCCTTGGCACTTTTCACGCCCAGCTTCTTGTTAACCAGGAAGCCGACACCGTCGTAATAAGTGATGAAACCAGGAAACTTCAAGCCCATGCCGGCATCACGCGAGCTGGTCATGGTGGTGTTGCGCGACAGAACGTCGATCTCGCCGGATTGCAGCGCGGTGAAGCGCTCCTTGGCATTCAACTGGCTGAACTTGACCTTGGTCGCGTCGCCGAAAACAGCAGCGGCCACAGCGCGGCAGACGTCAGCGTCGATCCCGAGGATCTTGCCGGTAGAGTCCGGCACCGAGAAGCCCGGCAGACCGTCACTCACGCCACACTGCACGAAACCTTTCTTCTGCACGGCATCCAGCGTTGCACCCGCCTGAGCGAACCCGCTGACGCCGAGAACCGTTGCTGCAGTCACGATCGCCAGAGTGGATTTCAACATCTTCATTCAAACCTCCAGTTTTGCTCTTGTTGTGTCGGAGCTTGAGTCCTGTCGCACCCTTTTGAGGCGTTGTTGACCCGTGTTGGCTTTTTTGGGGTCAACCGACGTATGACCTTCGCTATGAGTCTAGTAGGAGAAAATCCACATCATGGACAACTCACTTCTCACCAGTCGGCCGAACGGGCTGTAGCCCTTTCACGTTCGCTAAGCCCGAAGCGGCCATTGGCGAACATCCATCACCGGATTCTTTGCTATCCCGTCATCAGGCGTTCACTGATAGTGTTACCGCCAGGCGCGAGATCGATTGCACGACTACCTCAAAGCAAAGCCCGTACCACACCGGCCGCTGAAGCGATTGAGCGACAGGTCAATAGCAAAACTTGCAGCCTTGCGACATATTCTTAACAGATAAACCGGGCGCGCACGCAAATCGCGCACTCAATGAGAGCGCCCGCACACAATTGGAGCAGCCATGACCGAGCCCTTGATTCTTCAGCCTGTTAAGCCCGCAGACGCCTGCGTGATCTGGCTGCACGGCCTCGGCGCCGATCGCTATGACTTCCTGCCGGTGGCTGAAGCGTTGCAGGAAAGCCTCTTGAGCACGCGTTTCGTGCTGCCTCAGGCGCCGACCCGGCCCGTTACCATTAATGGTGGATATGCCATGCCGAGCTGGTACGACATCAAAGCCATGAGCCCGGCGCGAGCGATCGACCGCGATGAACTGGAAGCCTCTGCCGAAGACATTATCGAGTTGATAGAAAGCGAGCGAGCCAGCGGAATAGACGCCTCGCGAATTTTTCTTGCCGGTTTTTCCCAGGGCGGCGCCGTGGTTTTACACACCGCGTTTTTGAAATGGCAGGGCCCATTGGGCGGGGTGCTGGCGCTGTCGACGTATGCGCCAACGTTCAGCGATGCACTGGAGTTGTCCGCCAGCCAGCAGCGCATCCCGGCGCTTTGCCTGCACGGTCAATTCGACGGTGTGGTGCAGAACTCGATGGGGCGTAGCGCATTTGAGTATTTAAAGCAGCATGGTGTCACCGTGACATGGCAGGAATACCCAATGGAGCACGAAGTGTTACCCGAAGAAATTCGCGACATCGGCGTCTGGTTGAGCGAACGCCTGCGCTGATTTTGCGCGCAAGCCCTGCCCTTTGATCATCCCGCTACGCCGCGCCCGATTCTTGCATTACACTGGCCGGCGTACATTCCTTAACCAATTGATGAGATGACCGTGCTCAAAGCACTCAAGAAAATGTTCGGTAAAAGCGAGGCTGAGCAGCTCGCGCCAGTTCCTAGTGCGCCCTCGAGCGCCCCCGGTCATCGCACCGATGTGCCTGCGGTCGACCGCCAGGCTTTTGTAGCGCCACCCAAGCAAGTGCCAAAACCTGCCCCGACCGTACCCGTTGTCGCAACGCCGGCAATGAGCGAAGCGCCAAAACCGGCCAGAGCGCGTCGCGAGCCCAAGCCCAAGGCACCGGTCATCCCTTGGAAACTCGAAGACTTCGTCGTCGAGCCTCAGGAAGGCAAAACCCGCTTCCACGATTTCAAGCTGTCCCCGGAACTGATGCACGCCATCCAGGACCTGGGCTTCCCGTATTGCACGCCGATCCAGGCGCAAGTGCTGGGCTTCACCCTCGCCGGCAAAGACGCCATCGGTCGCGCGCAGACCGGCACTGGCAAGACGGCCGCGTTTTTGATCTCGATCATCACTCAACTGTTGCAGACGCCGCCGCCCAAAGAGCGCTACATGGGCGAACCCCGCGCGCTGATCATCGCGCCGACCCGCGAACTGGTGGTGCAGATCGCCAAGGACGCCGCCGACCTGACCAAGTACACCGGCCTGAACGTGATGACGTTTGTGGGCGGCATGGATTTCGACAAGCAACTCAAACACCTCGAAGCACGCCATTGCGACATCCTCGTCGCCACACCGGGCCGTCTGCTTGACTTCAACCAGCGCGGCGACGTGCATCTGGACATGGTCGAAGTGATGGTGCTGGACGAAGCCGACCGCATGCTCGACATGGGCTTCATCCCGCAAGTACGCCAGATCATTCGCCAGACGCCACCGAAAAGCGAACGCCAGACGCTGCTGTTCTCCGCGACCTTCACCGAAGACGTGATGAACCTGGCCAAGCAGTGGACCACCGACCCGTCCATCGTCGAGATCGAGTCGCAGAACGTCGCCAACGAAAACGTCGAACAGCACATTTATGCCGTGGCCGGCGCCGACAAGTACAAACTGCTCTTCAACCTGGTCAACGATAACGGCTGGGAACGCGTGATCGTGTTCGCCAACCGCAAGGACGAAGTACGCCGCATCGAAGAACGCCTGGTGCGTGATGGCATCAACGCCGCGCAACTGTCCGGCGACGTGCCGCAGCACAAACGCATCAAGACGCTGGAAGGCTTTCGCGAAGGCAAGATTCGCGTGCTGGTGGCCACCGATGTTGCCGGTCGCGGCATCCACATCGACGGTATCAGCCATGTGATCAACTTCACCCTGCCGGAAGTGCCGGACGACTACGTGCACCGCATCGGCCGTACCGGTCGTGCTGGCGCCGATGGTGTGTCGATCAGCTTCGCCGGCGAGGACGACTCCTATCAATTGCCGTCCATCGAAGAAAAACTGGGCCGCAAGATCAGTTGTGAAACGCCGCCAACGCATCTGTTGCGCGCCGTTGAGCGCAAGCGTCCACAGTAAGCGACGCCATAAAAGAAGCGCAGCCGGTAACGGACTGCGCTTTTTTTTCGCCTGATTTTTTTCAACAGGCGCTTGCTAGGCAGAACTAAAAGTCCATAATGGACAAATTAGTTTAACTCTTGTCTCCGGAGCCAGATATGTCCAGTACGCCTTACGTGATCGACCAAGCCCAGGCTCAGGAACTGCTGGCCCGCATCGATGTACCGCAGATTCTGCGCAAGCTGTTCCGCGATCTCGCTGCTGGCCATGCGGTGCAACCGGCCCAGCAACGGGTGGAATTCGCGCAGGGCGCCGGAGACTTCATCAACTATCTGGGCGTGCTGGCCGAGGACGGTGTGTACGGCGTGAAGACGTCGCCGTACATCGTCCACGAGCAAGGGCCGCTGGTCACGGCGTGGACGCTGCTGATGTCGATGAAAACCGGTCAACCGTTGCTGCTTTGCGATGCCGGTCAACTGACCACCGCACGCACGGCCGCGACCACCGCTGTCGCCGTCGATGCGCTCGCCCCGCTGGATGCGCGGCGTCTGGCGATTATCGGCAGCGGTAAGGTCGCCCAGGCGCATCTGCATGACGTCAAATCGTTGCGCGACTGGCAGAGTATCAGCCTTTACTCGCCGAGCCTGCGTGAAGATCCTGAAACACAGGCCGTGTTGAAAGCCCTTGCCCCAAGCCTGAAGATCGCCGACAACCGTGAAGCCGCCATCGCCGATGCGGACGTGATCATGCTGTGCACCTCGTCCGCAGGCCCCGTGATCGACCCGGCAACCTTGAGCAAACCGGCGCTGATCACCTCGATCAGCACCAACGCCCCGCGCGCCCATGAAATACCGCCGCAGAGCCTCAACGACATGCAGGTGTTCTGCGACTATCGACTGACCACGCCAGACTCGGCGGGTGAGATGTTGATTGCCGCTGAACAGCATGGCTGGGACAAGGATTCGATCATCGGCGATCTGGCAGATCTGCTGAGTGGAAAAGTGCAGCGCCCCGGTTACGAACGTCACGTATTTTTCCGTTCAATCGGCCTGGGTCTGGAAGATATCGCCGTGGCCAATGCGGTTTACCACCTGCAGCACTGACACCTCGCCTCTCCGTGGGAGCGGGCTTGCTCGCGAAGAGGGAGTGTCAGGCACCGTTGGTGTCGTCTGACACACCGCTTTCGCGAGCAAGCCCGCGCCCACAGGGAAATCGTCGAACTTCCCGATATTGCGCCTTACTGGAGACATTCATGAGCCAGGCAGATTTCATCATCATCGGCGGCGGGATTGCCGGCGCCTCCACCGGTTTCTGGCTATCGCCGCATGCCAAAGTGATTGTGCTGGAACGTGAATCGCACCCGGCCTATCACTCCACCGGACGCTCCGCGGCGCTGTTCACCGCCGCTTACGGCACGCCGCAAGTACGCGCTCTGACGCAAGCCAGCCGCGCATTCTTCGACCACCCGCCCGCCGGTTTCTGCGAGCACCCATTGCTCACGCCACGCGGCGAAATGACCGTGGATTTCACCGGTGACGCCGCCGAACTGAGCAACCAGTACCTGAGCGCAAAAGCGACAGTGCCGCAGATGCAACTGCTCAGCGCCGACGAAGCGTGTGCACGGCTGCCGATCCTGCGCCGAGAAAAAGTCCACGGCGCGATCTACGATCCGAGCGCCAGCGACATTGATACTGACGCATTGCATCAGGGCTATCTGCGCGGTATCCGCCGGAACAATGGCGAAGTGCACACCGATTGCGAAGTGCTCAGTCTGAACCGCGATGCCGATGGCCTCTGGCAAGTGCAAACCCAGGATCAGACGTTCAGTGCGCCAGTGATCATCAACGCCGCCGGTGCCTGGGCCGACAAGATCGGCGAACTGGCCGGGGCAAAACCGCTGGGCCTGCAACCGAAGCGCCGCGCCGCGTTCATCTTTGCCGGTCCCGAAGGCGTCGACATTCATCACTGGCCCATGCTGGTCAGCCTCGACGAATCCTTCTACATGAAACCCGACGCCGGGATGTTTCTCGGCTCGCCAGCCAATGCCGACCCGGTCGAACCCCACGATGTACAGCCGGAAGAACTGGACATTGCCATGGGCATCTACCAGATCGAAGAAGCGACCACCCTGACCATCCGCCGACCGACCCGCACCTGGGCCGGACTGCGCAGCTTCGTCGCCGACGGCGACCTGATCAGTGGCTTCGATCAGCAAGTACCGGGGCTGTTCTGGGTCGCGGCGCAAGGCGGTTACGGCATTCAGACTTCACCGGCGATGGGTCAGGCCAGTGCGGCGCTGGTGCGCGGTCAGCCACTGCCTGAGCATCTGCACCAGTTCGGTCTGAGCAGCGCCATGCTCTCCCCTGCCCGGCTGTCTGAGCAACACCCCGGATGACGCGCTCCACCGATTGCGGCAAACTCGCAGCGCCTCCTGTTTACGGGGGCGCTGACGCTGCCTGGAGCTCCACTGTCATGACCGCCAACGAACTCGATCCGGCACTGGATAACTTCCGCGCCATCGCCGACGCCATCGCCACCCTGTTCTTCCCGCACGCCGAAGTGGTGCTGCACGACCTGCGCACGCAGAAAGTCGACTACATCGCCAACAACCTGTCGAAACGGGAAATCGGCGACGATTCATCACTGGAGGACATGCTCAGCGAGGAGGTCAGCGAGCGCAATATCGGCCCGTACGAAAAGTTGAATTGGGACGGTCAGAAAATTCGCAGCCTGAGTACCGTGCTGCGTGACAGCGAAGGCCATCCGCAGGCGGTGCTGTGCATCAATCTGAATATTTCGTTGTTCGAGAACGCCAAGGCCGCGCTGGACCTGTTTCTGTCGCCGAGCAAACTGATCCCGCAACCAGACTCATTGTTTCGCGATGACTGGCAGGAGCGCATCAACACCTTCCTGCACGCCTGGCTGCGCGAACGGCAACTGAGCCTGAATCTGCTGACCCGCGATCACAAGCGAGAACTGGTGCTGGCACTGCACGCCGAAGGCGCGTTCAAGGGCAAGAGCGCCTCGAACTACGTGGCCAATGTGCTGAACATGGGGCGGGCGACGGTGTACAAGCATTTGAAGGAATTGAAGGGCTAAAGATTTGCAGAGACCGTAGCGGCCTTTTCGCGAGCAAGCTTGCCCCCACAGTGACCGAGCCGTACACAGGTTTCATGTACGACGCCATCACTGTGGGAGGCGGCTTGCTCCCGAAGGCGGATGATCAGTCGCCGTAGATATCGGACTTGAAATACTTCTCGGAAATCTTCTGATATTCGCCACTGGCGCGAATCCCGTCGATCGCGCTGTTCAACTCGCTGACCAATTCCTTATTGCCCTTGCGCACCGCAATCCCCGCGCCTTCGCCGACGTACTTCGGATCCTTCAACTCAGGCCCGACAAACGCATACCCCTTGCCACGCGGCATCGACAGAAAGTCATTCAGTGGAATGGTGTCAGCAAAAATCGCATCGAGGCGCCCGGCCGCCAGGTCCATGTAGATTTCTTCGTTGTTGCTGTAGCGCTTGACGTTGATGCCCTTGGGTTCAAACACCTCGGTCGCGTAACGGTCGGTGGTGGTTGCGCGCTGCACGCCGACGTTTTTGCCCTTGAGGCTGGCGTACTGGTCATCGACCGTGGCGCCTTCCTTCATCACCAGACGCGATGACGTGAAGTAGTACTTGTGGCTGAAATCCACCGATTTTTTGCGATCTTCGTTAATGGTCATGGACGACAGCGCCATGTCGATTTTCTTCACCTTCAGGGAAGGAATCAGACCGTCGAACTCACCTTCGACCCACACGCACTTGGCCTTCATCTGCGCACACAGGGCGTTACCGATGTCGTAGTCGAAACCAACGATTTCACCTTTGTCGGTTTTCGAGGCGAAGGGCGGGTAAGCGGCTTCGATGCCGATGCGCAGGGTTTTCTCGGCAGCGAATACGTTGCTGCACGCCAGCAGGCTGAACGCCAGACCGGTGATGAGGGGGAGCTTCTTCATATTCGTTCTCTCGCGGGTTGTTGTTGGTTTGGCAAGACAGAAGAAAGAATTGAAACAGGGGAATGCCTTTTTTGTACTTATAATTCCATACTGGACTTTAATGTATACATCGTCAATCGGGTGTGCGCAGATCGTAGCGGCCGGTGGTCGGGTGATTCAGGATGTTTATACGGTGAGACTGAGGGCCTTTTCGCGAGCAAGCCCGCTCCCACAAAGGAACGCATTCCAATGTGGGAGCGGGCTTGCTCGCGAAGACTGACTTGAGGGTGACGCCGGTTTTAAACCTTCCAGCGATCTGCGGCGGCATGATCGCTGTCACGCCCCTCAACCCAACGTGGTCCGTCGCTGGTGTTTTCTTTCTTCCAGAACGGCGCACGGGTTTTGAGGTAGTCCATGACAAAGGCGCAAGCATCGAACGCGGCTTCACGGTGGGCGCTGGCGGCGCCGACGAACACAATCGGTTCACCCGGCTCCAGAGCACCAATGCGGTGCAGCACCTCCAGCTTCAACAACGGCCAGCGCTGTTCGGCTTCGACGGCAATTTTGCCAAGGGCCTTTTCGGTCATGCCCGGATAGTGTTCGAGGAACATCCCCGCTACATCCAGCCCATCATTGAAGTCGCGCACGTAGCCGACAAAACTCACCACGGCGCCGACCCCGACATTGGCCGCGTGCATCGCATTGACTTCAGCGCCCGGATCGAACGGCGTGGCCTGCACGCGAATCGCCATGGTTCAGCCTCCGGTCACGGTGGGAAAGAACGCCACTTCGTCACCCTCGGCCACCGGTTCGTCGAGCTGGCAGAGGTCTTCGTTGCGCGCACACATGAGGTTCTGCTCGCCCAGCACGTCGGCACCGTCACGCTGGACCAACAACGCACGCACGTCATCGACCGTGGCGAAATCACCTTCGACCTGCAGTGAGTCCATACCCAGCGCTTCACGGTATCGGGCAAAAAATTTTACGGTCAGGTTCATGGCTGCTCCGCCTGGAAATGCCCGCTCTTGCCGCCGACTTTCTCCAGCAAGCGCACGCTTTCGATGGTCATGCCGCGATCCACGGCTTTGCACATGTCGTAGATGGTCAGGGCGGCGACGCTGGCAGCGGTCAGCGCTTCCATCTCCACACCGGTCTGGCCCGAGAGCTTGCATCGGGCAACGATACGCACGGCGTCATCGCCCTCAGCGCTGAGCTCGACTTTGACGCCGGTCAGCATCAGCGGGTGGCAAAGGGGAATCAGATCGCTGGTCTTCTTCGCTGCCTGAATGCCGGCAATACGCGCCACGGCGAACACATCACCCTTGGGATGGCCGCCGCTGACGATCATTTGCAGGGTTTCGGGGAGCATGCGCACCAGCGCCTGGGCCGTCGCTTCACGGAACGTCACGGCTTTTTCGGTGACGTCGACCATGTTGGCGCGACCTTGGGAATCGAGATGAGTCAGCACGGGATTACTCCTGATCAGGAGCGGGGATTGTAAACCTGCGAGTCAAATTTCCGCGAGTTTGATTACAGCCACACCGCAAATCTACTGAGGGAGCGGGCTTGCTCGCGAAAGCGCAGTGTCAGTCACCAGTAATATGGCCTGAGACACTGCCTTCGCGAGCAAGCCCCACATTTGGTTTTGTGTTTACCCATAAAAAACCGGGCGGCTGTTGGGCCGCCCGGTTTTGTTTGCGGGGTTACAGGTGCGATTCGGCGTATTCGGCCAGGATCGAGCGAGGCACCCCTTGCAGGGTGATGTGCACTCCGTTGGGGAAGTCTTTGAAGCGTTCGGTCAGGTACGTCAGCCCGGAGCTGGTCGCGGACAGGTAAGGGGTGTCGATCTGCGCCAGGTTGCCCAGGCACACCACTTTGGAGCCGGCGCCAGCCCGGGTGATGATGGTTTTCATCTGGTGCGGCGTGAGGTTCTGGCATTCGTCGATCAGGATCAGGCTTTGCTGGAAGCTGCGACCGCGAATGTAGTTAAGCGATTTGAATTGCAGCGGCACTTTGCTGAGGATGTAGTCGACGCTGCCATGGGTGTTTTCGTCATCCATGTGCAAGGCTTCGAGGTTGTCGGTGATGGCACCCAGCCAAGGCTCCATTTTTTCCGCTTCGGTGCCGGGCAGGAAGCCGATTTCCTGATCCAGCCCTTGTACGCTGCGGGTCGCGATAATGCGGCGATAGCGCTTGCTGACCATGGTCTGCTCGATCGCAGCCGCCAGCGCCAGAATGGTTTTACCCGAACCGGCAGCCCCGGACAGGTTGACCAGATGGATGTCCGGGTCCAGCAGCGCGTACAGCGCCAGACTCTGATAGATGTCCCGTGGCTTGAGCCCCCAAGCCTCTTGATGGAGCAGCGGTTCCTGATGCAGGTCGAGGATCAGCAGCTTGTCTTCTTCGATCTCCTTGATCCAGCCGACAAAGCCCTGTTCGTCAATGATGAACTCGTTGATGTGGACCGCCGGCAGGTTGTCGATCAGTTGCACCTGGTGCCAGGTGCGGCCGTGGTCCTGGCGGGTGTCGACCTTGCTCACGCGGTCCCAGAAAGAGCCGGTCATGTTGTGATAGCCGTTGGGCAGCAGGGAGACGTCATCGACCAGTTGGTCGGTGCTGTAGTCTTCGGCGGCAATCCCGCAGGCGCGCGCCTTGAGGCGCATGTTGATGTCTTTGGTGACCAGCACCACAGGTTTTTTCGGATCGCGCGCGTGCAGGTCGATCAACTGGTTGATGATTTTGTTGTCGTTCAGGTGCTCGGGCAGAATCAGATGCGGCTCGGCGTGCTTGCTCATCAAAATTGACAGCAAGCCCTTCGGCCCGCCCTTGCCGCGCTGGATCGGCACACCCAGTTCAACGTCTTCAGGGGACGCATCGCCCAAGGTCTTGTCGATCAGCCGGATGGCCTGACGGCATTCGGCGGCCACGCTGTGATGCCCGCTCTTGAGCTTGTCGAGCTCTTCCAGCACGGTCATCGGGATGGCGACGTGATGTTCTTCAAAGTTAAGCAGGGCGTTTGGATCGTGAATCAATACGTTGGTATCGAGTACATAAAGGATTGGCTGGTTGGAAGAAGGGCTACGTCCGTGATCATCCATACTCGGTCACCTTTGTGGGAGCCATTCGACGCAATACCTGGGCGGTGCTGCGCCTCGAAGTGACTACCGAATTCACCTGCGAAGCTCTCGGTGAGGAGCAGATGAACTGCACACAAAATGGGTCTTGGAAGACGCCACCTGTGTTGCAGGTTTCGGCGGTCTGTCTTCGTAATACTCCAAAACCCATGACATAAAAAAGCACTTTGACGGTTTTTTTAAGTTTATTTTGCAAAGTGACGAAAAGCCCTTGGCGGACTCTGTCGACACCGTTAGAGTCGGAAGTCCGCCTGCATCGATTCCTCGAAAAAAACCACCTCTAGCCCAATGTTTCCGGGCTTTTTCCGTTTTTCAGCGAAACCCGTCCTGGCAGTCTTCCCAACCAATGCCGCTTTGCGCGGTTTGCGTGATCAGCCACGGTAGCGAGGTCTTCACCGCATCCTGTTTCATGTTGAAATTGATCACCCCGTGCCGCCACAACAACATCAGGGTCAGCACTCGCTGCGCGCTTGGGTTGCCCTTGAGCTTGCCCGCACCGTCCTGGGCATCGATGTCCCACAGCGCCACGTGCAGGCCCTGGGTATTGAAGAACCCTTGTGCATCGCTGCGGCGCTGACCTTCCGGTGGACGGAACAGCGGCACGTAGTTTTCCGGCAACTTGTTCCTCACCAGATCGGCGCTGCGGCGCACCGAATCCTGCCAGTCCTGCCAGTAGCTATGGGAGCGGAACTCCCAACCCTGCACGCCTACGCACTGTTGAGAGAACGCCGCTTGCAGGCTGCTCACCGAACGATCGGCCAGCCGCGCCTGGATATCCTTGCCGAGCATGAAGAAAGTACCGCTCAAGTTTGCCTTGCGCAGGTACTCGGTGAGCCAGTCGGTGTTGTCCGGTTGCACATTGGCAGCGCTGTCGAACGTCAGCAGAAACAGCCGGTCGTGCATCTCGTCGCCATTACGCTCGTAGTCGCCAAAACGATCGAATTCATTGCTGGTCTGCGGTGACAGCGCAGCCTTGCGCATCAGCTCGTCCAGATACTGCAAATGGAAGATCCGGCTCGGCTCTGCCCACTGGGTGTAAAAACTGTCGTCACTGACCACAAACTTGGCGGCCTGCTCGCGCAACGTCGGCAAGTCCTCAACGAGGAAGCAGAACGAGGCATCCTGATCGCAGCTTTGCTGGGCGTAGTTATAGCTGCTCAGCAAGCGCTGCCAGAGACGCTGGCGCAGGCTGTTGATCGCGTCGATATTGACTGTACGCAGCCCCAGGCGCTGAGCCAGTGCAGCTTCGCCCATGGACTCGGTGCCGAGCAAACCGCGAGCGAACATAAGGATTTCCGCACGCGAAGCGACATCGAACAGGGTCGGGCTGGTCAGTTGCTCAGGCCAAGTGCTGCGATCCAGCGTCGCCACATCGCCCGGCGCCGCGACGGCACCGAAGCTCAATAGCCACGCGGTGAATAAAAGAACAATGCGCAAAGAGGTGTCTCCATAACAAAACCCGCGCGGCACTATAGCTGATCCCGCCCGACTTCCCGCACTCCCCCATCCCCTTCGCAAGCAAGCCCGCTCCCACCGGGGTTACGCAGCAGGCCGTCGATCACCTATGGACTTGATAGCTGGAGTCATCCGCTCCAACCCCCTAGAATCGCCCCCACGATTAAAGGAGACGACTTCATGCTGATGGTGATTTCCCCCGCCAAGACCCTCGACTACGAAACACCGCCGGCGACCCAGCGCTTTACCCAGCCGCAATACCTCGACCACTCCCAGGAGCTGATCCAGCAGTTGCGCGAACTGAGCCCGGCGCAGATCAGCGAACTGATGCACGTTTCCGACAAGATCGGCGGCCTCAACGCCGCGCGTTTCGGCAGCTGGACGCCCGCCTTCACGGCGGAAAACGCCAAGCAAGCCCTGCTCGCGTTCAAGGGTGACGTGTACACCGGTCTCGACGCGCAGTCCTTCAGCGAAGCCCAGTTCGACTACGCGCAAAAGCACCTGCGCATGCTCTCCGGCCTTTATGGCCTGCTGCGTCCACTGGACCTGATGCAACCGTATCGCCTGGAAATGGGCACCAAACTGGCCAACGCCCGTGGCAAGGATCTGTACGCCTTTTGGGGCACGCGCATCAGCGAATGGCTGAACCAGGCGCTCGCAGATCAGGGCGACGACGTGCTGCTCAACCTGGCCTCCAACGAGTACTTCTCGGCGGTCAAACGCAGCGCCCTGAACGCGCGGATCATCAACACCGAGTTCAAGGACCAGAAGAACGGCCAGTACAAGATCATCAGTTTCTACGCGAAAAAGGCCCGAGGCCTGATGAGCCGTTTCGTGATCCAGGAAAAAATCAACGACCCAGCCCTGCTCAAGCAATTCGATGTGCAGGGTTATCGCTACAGTACCGAGCAATCGAAACCGGACACGCTGGTGTTCTTGCGCGACCACGCCCCCGAATAAAGCATGCTCAATGCACGACGCTTTCTATAAAGAGTCGTGCATTGAGCACGATGTCAAAAATCCCTCCCTCCATATCGCCATTTTAATGGCGCCATAAAATCAACACCCTCTTTTCTAATATTAGTTTCACTCGACACTCTTCATTTTTTTCAGTAGTGGCACCTGAATTTCTTCACGGTAGTGGCACAAAACTATCTAACGTGATTATTCGCCTGTTAATAAAGGTCGAAAACGAAAGTGCTATCAAATTGAGATTAGTGCCATCTTTGACAATATTTCAAGAAATTTCAGATTTCGCGATGAGCGGGCTGGAACTATGTCCAAATGCATAGCTCATACCACCGGTAACGATTCTCGCCGAGTTTGTACGAGATAACTTACGCTAGGCAGATAGCCATGTAACCAAGTTGTCACAGCAACTTGCCTAGATGACTAACTAGTCTGAAAGCAACTTGATGGACAGGAGATAAGCACCATTAACATCCCCTGCAAGGCCATGGCCGCGCCCCTGTAAACGTGCTCGTCTGAGCACCCAACCGCTTGATACGCAAGGCTTAAACCTGAGATCAAGCGCGTAAAAACGACTGTACCAAGATCTTCAAACATGAAGATTGGCTGCAAAACAGGGCACGTCATAACAACAAGGCCTGGTTGCGCACATCTTGAGTGCACTTATTTAGACACTCGAAACTTAGTATGCCTGCACACGGCATTGTGGCGCCTGTATGCCGCACTTTCGAGTGCACTAATGAACGCTGAACACCATTAACTCCGGCCCTCTAACGGCCTGATATATACAGAGGTAATTGCGATGCGCATCAGCATATTTGGTTTGGGTTACGTTGGCGCAGTGTGTGCCGGTTGCCTGTCTGCACGGGGCCATGACGTGGTTGGCGTCGATGTTGCCAAAGACAAGATCGACATGATCAACGCCGGCAAATCGCCGATTGTTGAACCGGGCCTGGGCGAACTTCTGGCACAGGGTGTCCAGACCGGTCGTCTGCGTGGCACGACCAACTTCGCCGAGGCGATTCGTGACACCGATCTGTCGATGATTTGCGTCGGCACGCCGAGCAAGAAGAACGGCGATCTGGAACTGAACTACATCGAAGCGGTGTGCCGCGAGATCGGTTTTGTCCTGCGAGAAAAAACCACCCGCCACACCATCGTCGTTCGCAGCACCGTACTGCCGGGCACCGTTGCCAACGTGGTGATCCCGATCCTGGAAGACTGCTCCGGCAAGAAGGCCGGCGTTGATTTCGGCGTCGCGGTCAACCCGGAATTCCTGCGTGAATCCACCGCCATCGCCGACTACGACCTGCCACCGATGACCGTCATCGGCGAGTTCGACAAGGCTTCGGGCGACGTTCTGCAAGCGCTGTATGAAGAACTCGACGCGCCAATCATCCGCAAGGACATCGCCGTCGCCGAGATGATCAAGTACACCTGCAACGTCTGGCACGCGACCAAAGTGACCTTCGCCAACGAGATCGGCAACATCGCCAAAGCCGTCGGCGTCGATGGCCGTGAAGTGATGGAGGTGGTCTGCCAGGACAAGACCCTCAACCTGTCCCAGTACTACATGCGTCCGGGCTTCGCGTTCGGCGGCTCGTGCCTGCCCAAAGACGTGCGTGCCCTGACCTACCGCGCCGGCTCCCTGGACGTCGAAGCGCCGCTGCTCAACTCGCTGATGCGCAGCAACGAATCGCAAGTGCAGAACGCCTTCGACATCGTTGAAAGCCATGACAAACGCAAAGTCGCTCTCCTCGGTTTGAGCTTCAAGGCCGGCACCGACGACCTGCGCGAAAGCCCGCTGGTTGAGCTGGCTGAAATGCTGATCGGCAAGGGTTACGACCTGAGCATCTACGACAGCAACGTCGAGTACGCCCGTGTTCACGGCGCGAACAAGGACTACATCGAATCGAAGATTCCGCATGTGTCGTCCCTGCTCAACGCGGACTTCGACTCGGTCATCGATAACTCCGACGTGATCATCCTCGGCAACCGCGACGAGAAATTCCGTTCGCTGGCCCAGCAAGCACCGCACGGCAAACAGGTCATCGACCTGGTCGGCTTCATGGCCAAAGCCACCGACGCCGGTACGCGCACCGAAGGCATTTGCTGGTAACGCAGCCCTAAGCGAAAAGCCTCGAGCTGCGGCTTACAGCTCGAGGCTTGCAGCTCGAAGCCTCGAGCTGCGGCTTACAGCTCGAGGCTTGCAGCTCGAAGCCTCCAATACCTTCGGATGACGTTGATGACCAAGCTCAAACATTTTTTTCTGCAATCCGCCGGCTGGCTTTTCTATTTGAGTCTGCTGATGGGCCTGGCCTTGATGCTGCCCGCGTCCACATTCGACTCCGAGTCGAAGGACTTCATTTTCCTGATTGGCGCCGTGGGTATCTGGCGCTACTCGATGGGTGCAACGCACTTTGTGCGCGGCATGATTTTTCTCTACATCGTCTATCCGCACCTGCGCCGTAAAGTGCGCAAGCTGGGTAAAGCAGCGGACCCCTCGCATGTGTTTCTGATGGTCACCAGTTTCCGTATCGACGCGCTCACCACCGCGCAGGTCTACAGCTCGGTGATCCGCGAAGCCATCGACTGCGAACTGCCGACCACTGTGGTCTGCTCGATCGTCGAAATGTCCGATGAGCTGTTGGTGAAAGCGTTGTGGGCGCGGATGAATCCGCCCGAACGCGTCAAGCTCGACTTCGTGCGCATTCCCGGCACCGGCAAACGTGATGGCCTGGCCTATGGTTTCCGCGCGATCTCCCGTCACCTGCCGGACGACCGCGCCGTGGTCGCCGTGATCGATGGCGACACCGTGCTCGGCGAAGGCACCGTGCGCAAGACCGTGCCGTGGTTCCAGTTGTTCGGCAACGTCGGCGGCCTGACCACCAACGAGTTCTGCGAAGTGCGCGGCGGCTACATCATGAGCGAATGGCACAAGCTGCGCTTCGCCCAGCGTCACATCAACATGTGCTCGATGGCCCTGTCCAAGCGCGTGCTGACCATGACCGGGCGCATGTCGGTGTTCCGCGCCACCGTGGTGACCAACCCGGAATTCATCGCCGACGTGGAGAGCGACTCGCTGCAGCACTGGCGCCTGGGTCGTTTCAAGTTTTTGACCGGCGACGACAAGTCGAGCTGGTTCAGCCTGATGCGTCTGGGTTACGACACCTTTTACGTGCCTGACGCGGCGATCAACACCGTTGAACATCCGCCGGAAAAGAGCTTCATCAAGGCCAGCCGCAAACTCATGTTCCGCTGGTACGGCAACAACCTGCGGCAGAACTCCCGCGCGTTGGGTCTGGGTGTGAAACGCCTCGGCGCCTTCACCTCGGTGGTGCTGTTTGATCAGCGCGTATCGATGTGGACGTCCTTGCTCGGCCTGACCGTGGCGATCATCGCCAGCTTCAAGTACGGCACCGCATTCATTCTGGTTTACCTGCTGTGGATCGGCATCACCCGCCTGATTCTGACCTTGCTGTTGTCCTGCTCCGGTCACCGGATCGGCCCGGCTTATCCGGCGATTCTCTATTACAACCAGATCGTCGGTGCGCTGGTGAAGATCTACGTGTTCTTCCGCCTCGACCAACAGTCCTGGACTCGCCAGCCCACGTCCCTGACCCGTGATCTCGCCAGCTTTCAACGTTGGTTCAACACCTGGTCGTCTCGGACCATGACCTTCTCCGCCGGCAGCATTTTCGTCGCCGTGCTGCTGATGATGGTCTGACCCGCCCCTCTTGAATTAACAAGGAAATCGCCCCTATGAATACCGCCGTCAACGCCAATGTAGTGCATGAATCCGAAGCCCAGCGTCAGCACGCCCGCGTGAAAATCCCGGCCAAACTGCGTTTCTTCGGCCCTGACCGGGCGCCCGTTGAAACGCGGGTCCTGGACCTCTCGGCCGGCGGCCTGGCGTTCAACGCCGGGCAACTGCCGCTGACTATCGGCGAGGTGTACAAGGCCCGCCTGCAATTTGTCATCGACAACCTCGGCCTGGCCATGGACGTTGAACTGCAGGTTCGCTCTTACGACCGCCCGAGCGGTCGCGTTGGCTGCCAGTTTCAGAACCTTGAGCCGCAGGATATCTCCACCCTGCGCCACTTGATCACCTCGCACCTGGCTGGCGACATCGTCAGCATGGGTGAAGTGCTGGCGACCCTGCAGCGCGACAACTTCACCAAGGCCCGCAAGGTCAAGGACAGCGGCTCTGGCATGACGCCGTTCGGCCGTTTGAAGGCCGTGACGTTCAGCGCCGGTGTTTTTGTCGTCGGCCTGGTCGCCGCCGGTTTCATTTTCAAATCGGTGTACGGCATGTACTTCGTCAGCCACGCGCAGGCTGGCCTGGTCAGCGTGCCGGGGATGAACATCACCATGCCGCGTGACGGCACCGTGCAGAGCCTGGTCAAGTCCGACGGCGTCGCCGCCAAAGGTGCACCACTGGCGACGTTCAGCACCAGCATGCTTGACGTGCTCAAGGGCCACCTGGAAGAAGACCAGTTGACCCCGGCCAAGGTCGAGGAACTGTTCGGCAAGCAAATGACCGGCACCCTGACTTCGCCGTGCGACTGCACCGTGGCTCAGCAACTGGTGGCCGACGGTCAATACGCGAGCAAGGGCGACGTGATCTTCCAACTGGTGCCGCGCAACACCCAGGCCACCGTTGATGCGCGGTTCTCCTATCGCCAGTTCGGCGACGTGCGTCCGGGTACGCCTGTGAGCTTCCAGATCGCCGGCGAAGACAAGACCCGCACCGGCAAGATCGTCAGCAGCACCAGCCTGAAAAGCGCTGACCTGTCCTCCGACATCCGCGTGCAGATCCAGCCTGACGAGCCGCTCGACAGCCGCTTCGCCGGCCGCCCGGTGGAAGTGAACAGCGACCGTGGCCCGAACCTGAACTGGCTGATCGACAAAGCCATGGCTGCCGGTCTTTAAGTCGAGGACATGCCTGTGACGATTCCTGTTTTGTTGAACACGCCGCAGCCCTTGTGGGAGCGGGCTTGCTCGCGAATGCGGTTGAACATTCAAAATCAATGTGGGCTGGCACACCGCTTTCGCGAGCAAGCCCGCTCCCACATGGGGCCGCTGTGTGCAGTGGCATTGGCGGTCAGTCTGGCCGGTTGCGCCGGCCTGCCCGACCAGCGCCTGGCCAACGAAGCACTCAAGCGTGGCGACACCGCCACCGCTGCGCAGAACTATCAGCAACTGGCCGATCTGGGTTACAGCGAAGCGCAAGTGGGTCTGGCTGATATTCAGGTCGACAGCCACGACCCCGAGCAAATGAAACAGGCCGAAGCGACTTACCGCGCAGCGGCCAGTGTTTCATCGCGAGCCCAGGCGCGGCTCGGCCGCTTGCTGGTGGCCAAACCCGGTTCCACCGAAGCCGAGCGTCAGGAGGCCGAAAGCCTGCTGAAAAAGGCGGCCGCCCAAGGCGAAGGCAACACGTTGATCCCACTGGCGATGCTGTACCTGCAATACCCGCACAGTTTTCCGAACATCAACGCTCAGCAGCAGATCGATCAGTGGCGCCAATCCGGTTACCCGGAGGCGGGTCTGGCCCAAGTGCTGCTCTATCGCACCCAAGGCACTTACGACCAGCATCTGGATGACGTGGAAAGGATCTGCAAAGCCGTGCTCAACACCACCGACATCTGCTACGTCGAACTGGCCACGGTCTATCAGAAACGTGCCCAGCCTGAACAACAGGCCGAGCTGATCAAGCA
The DNA here is from genome assembly GCF_044743485.1 of Pseudomonas sp. NPDC087614. NCBI lineage: Bacteria > Pseudomonadati > Pseudomonadota > Gammaproteobacteria > Pseudomonadales > Pseudomonadaceae > Pseudomonas > Pseudomonas sp. NPDC087614. The sequence continues at coordinate 71,233 of NZ_JBIUWN010000008.1, forward strand.
GATGCAGGCCGGTTACAGCCGTGGCACCGTCACCGCTCAACGCGTCGATTCGGTCGCCCGTGTGCTGGCCGATTCGACCCTGGGCACGACCGACGAAAAAACCGCGCAGTCGTTGCTCGAACCGATTGCTCCGGGCTACCCGGCATCGTGGGTGACGCTTGCGCAATTGCTCTACGACTTCCCGGAACTGGGCGACATCGATCAGATGATGCAGTACCTGGATAACGGCCGCGCCGCCGACCAGCCGCGTGCCGAACTGTTGCTGGGCAAGCTCTACTACGAAGGCAAAATGGTCCCGCCCGATGCGAAAGTCGCCGAGGAACATTTCCAGAAAGCCGTCGGCCGCGAAGTCGCCGCCGATTACTACCTCGGCCAGATCTATCGCCGTGGTTACCTGGGCAAGGTCTATCCGCAGAAGGCTCTCGACCACTTGCTGACCGCTGCGCGCAACGGCCAGAACAGCGCCGACTTCGCCATCGCCCAACTGTTCTCCCAAGGCAAAGGCACCCAGCCCGACCCGGTCAACGCCTATGTGTTCAGCCAATTGGCCAAGGCGCAAAACACCCCGCAAGCCAATGAACTGGCAGCCACCCTCGAGGCGCAATTGCCGCCCGAGCGTCTGGCCCAAGCCCAGCGCCTGCTGCAGCAAGAGCAGGCCAGTCGTGGTGCCCTGAACCCGAACACGCTGCAACTGCACGCCCTGCAAGAAGAAGACGGCGAGGAAAAACTATGAAGCTCAATCCATTCGTGAAGGCCGGCATTGGCCTCACTTTCGCGCTGATCTGGTCTTGCCCGACACTGGCTGCGATGACTGAAAGCAAAAACTTCGGCCTGGAAGTGAAAATCACCGGCCAGTCCGAAGACGACCGCGACCTCGGCACCGCCGGTGGCGGCGACGTCAACGGCCTCGGGCTCGACCTGCGTCCGTGGGTCTACGGCGAAAGCGGCGCGTGGAGCGCCTACGCCATGGGTCAGGCCGTGACCTCGACCGACATCATCGAGACCGACACCCTGCAGCAGTCCGACAGCGAAGGTACGCAGACCACCGACAACGGTGACCGCAAGACCAAGAAAAACTACTTGGCAATGCGCGAGTTCTGGGTCGGCTACAGCGGCCTCACCCCTTACCCGGGCGAGATGCTCAAGTTCGGTCGCCAGCGCCTGCGCAATGACGACGGCCAATGGCGCGACACCAACATCGAAGCGCTGAACTGGACCTTCGACACCACCCTGTTGCGCGCCAACGCCGGTGTTGCCGAACGCTTCAGCGAATACCGCACCGACCTCAAAGAGCTGGCACCCAAAGACAAGGATCGCCTGCACGCCTACGCCGATGCCGCTTACCAGTGGACACCGGGGCAATGGGTCGGCATTCGCGGTCACCACACCCACGACGACGGCAAGCTCGATTACGCCGAACCGGGCGTGCCCCGCGACTCGCTGGACAAGACCGAGAACGGCGACATCAGTTGGCTCGGCCTGACCGCCGACAGCGACGCCTACAACTGGCGCAACACCAACACCGTCAACTACTGGGGCAGCATCACCGGCATGAGCGGCGAGCGCGACACGGTCAACGCCCTCAACGCCGATGGCTCACGCCCGGCGCAAGCCAAACGCAGCGATGACGTCAATGGCTGGGCCACAGACATTGGTGTGCGTCTGCGCCTCGATCCGCAATGGCAGGTCGGTGCCGCGTATGCCCGCGCCAGCGCCGATTACGAACAGAACGGCCTGGAAAGCAACCGCTCGAACTACACCGGTACGCGTTCGCGCGTTCACCGTTTCGGCGAAGCCTTCCGTGGCGAAATGAACAACATGCAGACCGCCACCCTGTTCGGTTCGTGGATGCTCAACGACGAGTACGACGCCAGCCTGATCTACCACAAGTTCTGGCGTGTCGACGGTAGCAAACCGGTCGGCAGCAACGGCATCAACGCCGTGCAAAACAACACCGACGACGTCACTGGCGCGATCCTTTCCAGCACCTCTTTGCCACTTGAAGACGGCAACAAGGATCTGGGTCAGGAGATGGATCTGGTGGTCACCAAGTACTTCAAACAAGGCCTGTTGCCGGCGGCGTTGAGCCAGTCGATCGACGAACCTTCGGCGCTGGTGCGTTTGCGTGGTGGCGTGTTCAAGCCGGGCGACGCCTACGGCAAGCAAGTTGATTCGTACATGCACCGCGCGTTCATCGACGTGATCTGGCGCTTCTGATGCAAACCGCGAAGGGAGTGCCCGACATGAATAACGCAAGGAAAGGCTCGCTCAGCCTGTTGGCCGGCGCCCTGCTGCTGGCCTCCGCTGGCGCCTTCGCCACCGGTGCGCCGGTCAAGCCTGTCACCGTTGCCAAAGAGTTGCAGCAAGCCAAGACCTATACCGTCAGCAGCGCGCCGACCGAGGAACTGGAACTGGCCAGGCCGACACTGCCCGACCTCTCCGGCTACACCGCCGAAGCCGCCGCCGCGAAAATCGTCCGTAGCCAACCGGGCAAGATCAGCGTGCGCCGGATGATGCAGGAAGACGCCCTGAAGGACTTCATCGGCGGCGACAACAAAATGGCTGAATGGGTGGTGCGTCAGCACGGCATCCCGCAGGCGATCTTCGTCGACGACGGCTACATGAACCTCAAAGAGTTGGCGCAGAAGCTGCCCAAGCAATACTTCAGCGAAACCTCACCGGGCGTGTACCTGGCCAAATTGCCGATCGTGGTTGGCCGTAAAGGCATCCTCGAAATCGACGGCCAGACCCAGGAGCTGCGCCTGTCACAAGAGGCCGGTTCGTTCCTGGTCAACGACGGCCAGTTGTTTGTGCGTGACACCAAAGTCACGGGCTGGCGCGAGAAGGACAACGGCCCGGCGACCTTCCGTTCGCCGAAGGAATTCCGGCCGTTCCTGCTCGCCTGGGGTGGCACCGAGACCTACATCGTCAACAGCAAAATGGCCAGTTTCGGCTACGCCAACAGTAAGTCGTACGGGGTGAGCATTTCCCAGTACACGCCGAACATGGCCAAGGTACTCAAGCGTCCCGAGCCCACCGGCTGGATCGTCGGTTCCGAGTTCTCGGACATGTGGTACGGCTTCTACTGCTACGAGACCCGCGACTTCGTGGTCAAGGGCAACACCTACAAAGACAACATCGTCTACGGCATCGACCCGCATGACCGCTCGCACGGCCTGATCATTGCCCAGAACACCGTTCACGGCACGAAGAAGAAGCACGGGATCATCATTTCCCGTGAGGTCAACGACAGCTTCATCTTCAACAACAAAAGCTACGACAACCACCTCTCGGGCCTGGTGATCGACCGTAACAGCGTCAACAACATCGTGGCCTACAACGAGATCTACAAGAACCACACCGACGGCATCACCCTCTACGAGTCCGCCGACAACCTGCTGTGGGGCAACAAGGTCATCAGCAACAAGCGCCACGGCATCCGCATTCGTAACAGCGTGAACATCCGCCTCTACGAGAACATCGCCATGGCCAACGGCCTGACCGGCGTCTACGGCCACATCAAAGACCTGACCGACACCGACCGTGACATCAAGCTCGACCCGTTCGACGCCCAGGTCTCGCTGATCGTGGTGGGCGGTGAACTCGCGGCCAACGGCAGCGGCCCGCTGTCGATCGATTCGCCCTTGAGTGTCGAGCTGTATCGCGTGTCGATGCTGGCGCCGACCAAATCCAGCGGCATCAGCTTCAACGGCATCCTCGGCGAGCGCCAGGATGAAATTCTCGACCTGCTGGTGCGCCAGCAGAAAGCCGTGCTGATCGACCCTGTCGAACGCCAGACCGAACTGCAGGACTGAGGATAATTTTATGCACCCACACTTGATCAGATTACTCAGCCTGTCGGCCCTGACCGTGGGCATTCTGGCCGCCAGCAATGGCGCTCGCGCCGACGAGGCTGCCGGTGTCACCCCGCCCAGGTTCACCGCCGAGCCGTGCTGCAACCTGTGCCCGGCCGCCCATGACGCGAAGAACTACACCACGCGTTATCAGCAGAACTTCACCACCCTGGTGCAGGCGCAAGGCGACTGGCTGTTCCGGACTCAGGAAGACCTGCGCACCGAATTCAACACCACCCCGGCCGGCTACAAGCGCCTGCAACAGTTGCACGATGCGTTCAAGAGCAAAGGCGTGGAACTGGTGATCGTTTATCAACCGACCCGGGGCCTGGTGAACCGCAACAAACTCAACCCGCAGGAAAAAGCCGCGTTCGATTACGAGAAGGCTTTGGGCAACTACAAGACCATGCTCGGCCGTTTTGCGCAGATGGGCTACGTGGTGCCGGACCTGTCGCCGCTGACCAACGAATCGCTGCCGGACACCCTGCCCGCCCACGATTTCTATTTCCGTGGCGACCAGCACTGGACGCCATACGGCGCGCAGCGCACGGCAAAAATCGTCGCCGAGAAGGTCAAGCAGATCCCGGCCTTCGCCGACATTCCCAAGCGTGAGTTCGAGACCAAGCGGTCTGGTCGTATGGGCAAAACCGGCACTTTGCATAACATGGCCGGGCAACTGTGCGGCACCAGTTACGCGATCCAGTACATGGATCAGTTCACCACCGAGCCGAAAGGCGAGGCCGCTGACGGCGATCTGTTCGGCGATTCCGGCAACCCGCAAATCACCCTGGTCGGTACGTCCCACAGCGGCAAGAACTACAACTTCGCCGGTTTCCTGCAAGAAGACATCGGTGCCGACATTCTCAACGTTGCCTTCCCCGGCGGCGGTCTGGAAGGTTCGATGTTGCAGTACCTGGGCAGCGACGAATTCCAGAAGAGCCCGCCGAAAATTCTCATCTGGGAGTTCTCGCCGCTGTATCGCCTCGATCAGGAAACCATCTACCGCCAGATGATGGCGCTGCTGGATAACGGCTGCGAAGGCAAAGACGCTCAGATGAGCGCCAGCACCACGCTGAAACCGGGCAGCAAACAAGAACTGCTGGTCAACAGCAAGAACATGAACCTGCAAAACAGCAGTCATCAGGTTGACATCCGTTTCGCCGACACCTCGGTGAAAACCCTGCAAGCCACCCTCTGGTACATGAACGGTCGCCACGAGGACATCAAGATCGAGAAACCGGAAACCTCCGACACCGACGGTCGTTTCGCCTTTGAGTTGCGCACCGACGAAGACTGGGGCTCGCAAAACCTGCTGGCAGTCGAAGTTCAGGGCCCGGAAGCGGGCACCGCGCCACAGAAAGTCGAAGCGAAAATCTGCAAACGCAACGTATTCCCGAGCGCTGGGCAACACACCGCTCAGGTCGGGCAATGAGGTCTGCTATGCGAAATCGAACGATCAAACACCTGCTTGCGCCATCCCTGCTCACCCTGGCGATGTTCGCCGGGGCGACTCAGGCCGCGGCGCCACTGCGTCCACCTCAGGGCTACTTCGCCCCTGTGGATAAATTCAAGACCAGCGACAAAAGCGAAGGCTGCGACGCAATGCCGACGCCGTACACCGGCCCGCTGCAATTTCGCAGCAAATACGAAGGCTCGGACAAGGCCCGCGCGACGCTCAATGTGCAATCGGAAAAAGCCTTCCGCGACACCACCAAAGACATCACCACGCTGGAACGCGGCACCGCCAAACGCGTCATGCAGTTCATGCGTGATGGTCGCCCGGAGCAGCTCGATTGCACGCTGGACTGGCTGGCCGCGTGGGCCAAGTCCGACGCCTTGATGTCGAAAGACTTCAACCACACCGGCAAATCGATGCGCAAATGGGCGCTGGGCAGCATGGCCTCTTCGTACATTCGCCTGAAATTCTCCGACTCGCATCCACTGGCGGAGCATCAGCAGCAAGCGCAGGTGATCGAAGCCTGGTTCAGCAAAATGGCCGATCAGGTGGTCAGCGACTGGGACAATCTGCCGCTGGAAAAAACCAACAACCATTCGTACTGGGCGGCGTGGTCGGTGATGGCGACGTCGGTCGCGACCAACCGCCGCGACCTGTTCGATTGGGCAGTGAAGGAATACAAGGTCGGCGCCAATCAGATCGACGCCGACGGCTACCTGCCGAACGAACTCAAGCGCCAGCAACGCGCCCTCGCCTATCACAACTACGCCCTGCCGCCGCTGGCGATGATCGCCAGTTTCGCCCAGGTCAACGGTGTCGATCTGCGCCAGGAAAACAATGGCGCACTGATACGCTTGGCTGATCGCGTGCTGTCCGGGGTGAAAAACCCGGATGAATTCGAGAAGAAGAACGGCAAAAAACAGGACATGACCGACCTGAAAGAGGACATGAAATTCGCTTGGCTCGAACCGTTCTGCACCCTCTACACCTGCTCGGCGGATGTGCTGGAGAAGAAGCACGGGATGCAACCGTTCAAGACCTTCCGCCTGGGTGGCGACCTGACCAAGGTCTACGACCCGGCGCATGAGAAGGGCAACAAGGGTTCGTAAGAATGAATGCAATCCCCTGTGGGAGCGGGCTTGCTCGCTCTCACAGTGAAGTGATGTCGCCCCCTGAATTTTCACGGGGGGTTTGGGGGGGCTTTGGCCCTTGACTGTTGGTTCAAACATGGAGAGATCGGGATGGTATTTTCATCCAACGTGTTCCTGTTTCTGTTCTTGCCGATCTTTCTCGGCTTGTACTACCTGAGCGGGCAACGCTATCGCAACCTGCTGCTGCTGATCGCCAGCTACGTGTTCTATGCCTGGTGGCGCGTGGACTTCCTCGCCCTGTTTGCAGCGGTGACGCTGTGGAACTACTGGATCGGCCTCAAAGTCGGTGCCGCCGGCGTGCGTACCAAACCGGCCCAGCGCTGGCTGCTGGCCGGCGTCGCGGTGGATCTGTGCATCCTGGGCTACTTCAAATACGCCAACTTCGGCGTCGACAGCATCAACGCGATGATGACCTCGGTGGGTCTTGAGCCGTTCATCCTCACCCATGTACTGCTGCCGATCGGTATCTCGTTCTACATCTTCGAGTCGATCAGCTACATCATCGACGTGTATCGCGGCGACACCCCGGCCACCCGCAACCTGATCGACTTTGCGGCATTCGTGGCGATCTTCCCGCACCTGATTGCCGGCCCGGTGTTGCGTTTTCGTGACCTGGCCGACCAGTTCAACAACCGCACCCACACCCTCGACAAATTCTCCGAAGGCTGCACGCGGTTCATGCAGGGTTTCATCAAGAAGGTCTTCATCGCCGACACCCTCGCGGTGGTGGCCGACCATTGCTTCGCCCTGCAAAACCCGACCACGGGCGATGCCTGGCTCGGCGCGCTGGCCTACACCGCGCAGCTGTATTTCGACTTCTCCGGTTACAGCGACATGGCCATCGGCCTGGGTTTGATGATGGGTTTCCGCTTCATGGAAAACTTCAAACAGCCGTACATCAGCCAGTCGATCACCGAGTTCTGGCGCCGCTGGCACATCAGCCTGTCGACCTGGTTGCGTGACTACCTCTACATCACCCTCGGCGGTAACCGCAAAGGCACGCTGATGACCTATCGCAACCTGTTCCTGACCATGCTTTTGGGCGGTCTGTGGCACGGCGCGAACATCACTTACATCGTTTGGGGCGCCTGGCACGGCATGTGGCTGGCGATTGAAAAAGCGCTGGGCCTGAATACCTCGCCGCGCAGCCTCAACCCGATCCGCTGGGCGCTGACCTTCCTGCTGGTGGTCATGGGCTGGGTGATCTTCCGTGCCGAGAACCTGCACGTTGCCGGGCGCATGTACGGCGCGATGTTCAGCTTCGGCGACTGGTCGCTGTCGGAACTCAATCAGGCCAGCCTCACCGGCCTGCAAGTGGCGACGCTGGTGGTGGCTTACGTGACGCTGGCGTTCTTCGGTCTGCGTGATCTGTACACCAACCAGCCTCCGGTCAAAACCAAGCCAGCGGTCAACGTCGAAACCGACGGCCCGGCCGCTGCGACCCCAGGAATGATCAAGGCTGCCCCCGGCGAAAACCCGGCGAGCATCCACGAGCCTGGCTACACCGTCGGCGTTGAAGCCCAGGTGCAAGCGGCCTACTGGACGGCGGACTGGTCACGCTACGTGATGCGCGGCTTGATCCTGCTGCTGTTCATCGCCTCGATTCTCAAACTCTCGGCGCAAAGCTTCTCGCCGTTCCTTTACTTCCAGTTCTGAGGGATCTGCCATGACCCGCTCATTACGCATTTTCTACATCGCCCTGTTCCTGGTGACTCTGCTGGTCTTGGGTCTGTGGTCAGTGCGCAGCTTTTTCGGTTTCAGCACCAACGCCGACGCGACAGTGCTCAACGGCCGCTGGACCAAGGCTGTGGAAACCCATTACGACGATGAATTCCCGATCAAGCGTCTGGGCACCAATCTCTGGGCCGCGCTGGATTTCAAACTGTTCAACGAAGGCCGTCCGGGCGTGGTGCTCGGTCGCGATCAGTGGTTGTACAGCGACGAGGAATTCAACCCGATCGTCAACGAAGAGTTGAACCTGCAAGGCAACTACGCGCTGGTCGAAGGCGTGCGCCAGACCTTGAAAGCCAAAGGCGTGAAACTGGTGATGGCGATCGTGCCGGCCAAGGTTCGCCTGTACCCGGAGCACCTGGGTGAAGTGAAACCGGCGAGCATCCACGAAAACCTCTATCAGGATTTCCACGCCCGCGTGGCGGCGGACAAGATCCTCGCCCCCGACCTGCTCAAGCCATTGCAACAGGCCAAGCAGAACGGTCAGCAAGTGTTCCTGCGCACCGACACGCACTGGACGCCTGAGGGCGCCGAGGTTGCGGCCAACACCCTGGCGAAAACCATCACTGACAAGTTCCCGCTCAGCGGCGAGCCGCAGCGCTTTGTCACCACGCCGGCCGAGAAGGTCACGCACAAGGGCGACCTGCGTCTGTTCCTGCCGCTGGACCCGCTGTTCGAAAACCTGATGCCGGCGCAAGAGCCACTGCAAAAGCGCAACACCGTGGCCGCGGGTGATCAGCCGGCCGGTGACGACGCCCTGTTCGCCAACAACGAAGTACCGGTGACACTGGTCGGTACCAGCTACAGCGCCAACCCCAACTGGAACTTCGTCGGCGCACTCAAACAAGCGCTGCACAGCGACGTGGTGAGCTACGCCGAGGACGGCCACGGCCCGATTCGACCGATGCTCAGCTACCTCAAAAGCGATGACTTCAAGAACAGCCCGCCACAGGTGCTGATCTGGGAGTTTCCTGAACGTTATCTGCCTGTGAACAACGAAATCGGCGACGCCGACCCGCAGTGGGTCGCAGAGCTTAAACAAGCCGGCGCCCGCCAACAAAACGTCGCTGTAAACACTCAATCCGAGACGCCCGACCGGGCGCAAAACTGAAAGAGAGGTACACCATGACTTTCACTACCAATCATCAAAGTCTCGTGAAACGCATTGCACTGGTTGCAGGTCTGAGCGTGCTGTCGGTCCAGGCCTTTGCCGGTGGCGACGCCGCGCTCTACGGCCCGACCGCACCGAAAGGCTCGACCTTCGTGCGGGTCTACAACGCCAGCAACGCCGAAGTCAGCGCCACTGTCGGCAGCACCAGCCTGAGCGATATCGCACCACTGGCCAGCAGCGACTTCAGCTTCATGCCGGGCGGCGATTACAGCGCCAAGGTCGGCAGCCAGAGCCTGGCGGTGAAACTCGCCGGTGACCACTACTACACCCTGGTCAACAACGCCTCCGGCGCGCCGCAACTGATCGAAGAGCCGCCGTTCAAGAACAAGCAGAAATCCCTGGTGCGCGTGCAGAACCTCAGCGACAAACCGCTGACCCTGAAAACCGCCGACGGCAAGACCGAAGTGGTCAAGAGCGTCGCCGCCAAGGGCCGTGGCGAACGTGAAATCAACCCGGTGAAAGTCAGCCTGGCGCTGTTTGAGGGCGACAAAAAAGTCAGCGACGTGAAACCGGTCGCGCTGGAACGCGGTGAAGCCGCGGTGCTGTACGTCACCGGTAACGGCAGCAATCTGTCGCCGGTCTGGGTGAAACGCCCGGTGTCGACGCGCTAACAATTTTTCCTGCCTGACCCCGTCCCCACTGTGGGAGGGGGCTTGCTCCCGAAAGCGGTTTGACATTCAACCGATATGTCGACTGATACACCGCCTTCGGGAGCAAGCCCCCTCCCCCACTTGATCGGGTTGTCAGTTCGGATACGAGACAAAAACAAGAGTGAAACGACACAGGTTCGTGGCTCTAACCCAATCGATTTTATGGAGTAAACAATATGATTCCGGTGATCTTGTCAGGTGGTAGCGGTTCACGTCTTTGGCCGCTTTCGCGTAAACAGTTCCCCAAGCAATTCCTCGCCCTGACCGGCGAACACACGCTGTTCCAGCAAACCCTGGAACGCCTGGTGTTCGAAGGCATGGACACGCCCATCGTGGTCTGCAACAAGGATCACCGCTTCATCGTCAACGAGCAGTTGAGCAACCGTAACCTGGAATGCCAGCGCATCCTGATGGAACCGTTCGGCCGCAACACCGCGCCGGCTGTGGCGTTGACGGCGATGATGCTGGTCAATGAAGGTCGCGACGAACTGATGCTGGTGCTGCCGGCCGATCACGTTCTGGAAGATCAGAAAGCCCTGCAACGCGCACTGGCTCTGGCCACCGTCGCCGCCGAAAACGGTGAAATGGTGTTGTTCGGCGTACCCGCAACGAAACCGGAAACCGGTTACGGCTACATCAAGTCCAGCAACGATTCGTTGTTGCCAGAAGGCGTCAGCCGCGTTTCGCACTTTGTCGAAAAACCCGATGTGAAACGCGCTACCGAGTACGTCGAGTCCGGCGGCTACTATTGGAACAGCGGCATGTTCCTGTTCCGCGCCAGCCGCTTCCTCGAAGAACTGAAAAAGCACGACCCGGACATCTACGACACCTGCCTGCTGACCCTTGAGCGCAGCGAGCAAGACGCAGACACCGTCACGCTGGACGAAGCCACCTTCGCCTGCTGCCCGGACAACTCCATCGACTACTCCGTGATGGAGAAAACCCAGCGCGCCTGCGTGGTGCCGCTGACCGCCGGCTGGAGCGATGTCGGTTGCTGGTCGTCGCTGTGGGAAGTCAACGAGAAGGACGCCAACGGCAACGTCACCAAGGGCGACGTGGTCATTCAGGACAGCAAGAACTGCATGATCCACGGCAACGGCAAACTGGTGTCGGTGATCGGTCTGGAAAACATCGTCGTGGTCGAAACCAAGGACGCGATGATGATCGCCCACAAGGACAAGGTCCAAGGCGTCAAGCAGATGGTCAACACGCTCAACGAGCAGGGCCGCAGCGAAACCCAGAACCACTGCGAGGTCTATCGTCCGTGGGGTTCTTACGACTCGGTGGACATGGGCGGGCGTTTCCAGGTCAAGCACATCTCGGTCAAACCGGGTGCGTGCCTGTCGCTGCAGATGCACCACCACCGCGCCGAGCACTGGATCGTGGTCAGCGGCACCGCCGAAGTGACCTGCGATGAAAACGTGTTCCTGCTCTGCGAAAACCAGTCGACCTACATCCCGATTGCCTCGGTGCACCGCCTGCGCAACCCGGGCAAGATCCCGCTGGAAATCATCGAAGTGCAATCGGGCAGCTACCTGGGTGAAGACGACATCGAGCGTTTCGAAGATATCTACGGTCGCTCGCCCCCGATCGAACGCGGCGTGTCGGTGAAAACCATCGCGCAGTGATCGACCTGCAATAAAAAGCCCTCGTCCAGCCCACTGCGTCCCCTATCCGCAGTGGGTTGGGCGGGGGCTTTTTTGCAGGTTTCTACATTCAGGCAGCCTTTCACCCAGAGGACTGGGCAGTCTTGACCGCTTGCTCTTCCCGCGCGGGTCTATAACGTTCCCACCCTGCACGATCGCTTCGCCAAGGAGCGTCCACAAGCGTGTTGTTTCGATAGAACAACACTTTATCTGCAAGTTTTTCGCGGTTTCTGAAGAGATAACGCAACTCCGATGAGGTTGCGGAGGGTCGCGTCTTCATCACGACTTGATCCATATCCAGTTCATCCAGCATGAAGTGAATGACGTCAGTGCTTTCAGAATTCAGTAGGGTTGCCAGTCCGGCTTTACTGGCTCGACTGATCAGCTTGTGAGGAAACTTGTCGTCTGCATCAAGGTACTTTTCAAACGTTTTGCGTACCGAGTAGCGACCGCCAGCCAGTTCAGTGGCATAGCGCTCTGAAAAACGCCTGTTAGCGGCCGTGGACTTCCAACCCGAATACCTGTTTCTTATTTTCTGGTAATAGGCCTCTTCCCTCATGAACACCAATTGCGCAATGGATGAGTACTGCCCTTCCCAGAATGTCGGTCGACTACCGGTGTTACCTGCCGGCAGGACGGGGTTCATGAATCGGCTTGCGTCACGAATAGAGCTGTAGCTTTGGCGCCTGACATCCAAGTCATTTTCCAGTTCAGCAATATCATCACCATTCAAATATTTTGCGAGGTAGTCTCCGCGATTGCTCAACACCGCCCACCAACCCAAATAGCCTTTTTCAAGGACCTTCGCCAAGCCGAAAATCAAGTCGCCCTGCTCAGGTTTGAACAAATCCTTGAAGTTGCTTTGTCTGCCGTCGCCATCCGTCAAACTCATGGGCCTGTTTCGGACCATGCCATATAAATTCAGACCATCGGCTGCGCCTGCCGGGTCAGGGTTCAACCACCGCTGCCATTCGGGTAAGTAGTAACGCAATCCATAGTAGTAAAACCCTGTCGCATCTCGCTCCTTGCCCGAATACCTGATCGTTTTATAACTGACCTGCACCGCATCGCCATCCGTCCATGCGGTGCCACCAAACGGGTAATAACATTCCCGGGTGATAACGCTGGCATCCTGATCCAGCTCCAGCGTGCTTGAACCCAGATGATCGCTCAGGCTGTAGCGCTGTTGATTGTTGGCAATGTCCTGCGGCCGACCTGCCTCCCAGTGCAATACCCGCACACTGGCGCGCCCGGTCTGGACGTCAATCACATGCAGTACTTCCCGCGTGCCGCTGTGGGTACGGATCTCCAGGCCTGGCAGATAACGGGTTTCGATGAGGTTGGTTTGCGCACGGGTTTGCAGCGAGCGGATCTTGCGCACACGCCTGCCATCGGCCCCGTAGACGTAGCACTCACTGTCCGCAGGCCCTTCGACGCGTTCGACAGGTCGCACCTCGCTCAGTTGATTGCGTAGATCCCAACTCAACAAACACCCGGGCTGCAGGCACCGCAGATTGCCATTGGCGTCGAAGCCTTTGCGAAAGTCCGCTTCGCCCGGCTCCACGCCTTCGCGCACGGATAGGCAGCGATTGCTACCGGCATCCGCGACCAGTCGGTGGCCAGGGTTCTCCACACCGACATGGGTCATTTCGAGCAAATTATTGCCGGCATCAAAACGATAGGTCTGACGATAGTTGGAGAGGGTTTTCAAACGTTCGGATGAAGGCGCATGCCTGATTGATCCTGACTCCCAACCCGTCGCCTCAGTCAGTTGCGACTGACTGTCATAGCGATAGCGGCTGATCGGCTCGATACGTTGATTGGCGAAATAGCGAATTGGCAGCGCCGCGTCTTCAATGCTCAATACGTTGCCGAGTGGATCGTAGGCATATTGCAAATCCTGCACTGGCGCCTGCTGCCCGAGGCGGGAAAACAAACGGCTCAGACGTCCATCTTCAACGTCGTACTCAAGCGTGGTAACCACACCATTGCCCGCTACTTCTTCTTCGATCTGACCTTGCGCGTTGTAACGGATGGCGCTGACCATCGGCAGCCATTGCGCGGTGCCGCTCAGACATAAATCCACGGCGCGCAGCCGTCCTTCAAGGGTGTGGCTGAAGCGCTGCACGTTAGCCCCGGCATCCGTGCGCGATTGCAGATCGCCTAGCGGCGTCAATCGTGATCGGGTGACGTGACCTGGAACCGGCTCACCGCTGAACCGTCGTTCTTCCTCCAGCACCGCGCCGGCCATACTGTAGTCGTTGAACAGGAGAATGCCCGCTGGATCATCATGACGAATCAATCGCCCACATTGATTGTGCTTGCTGGAGGCCTCGTTGCCATACGCAAGCTGCTCGATAGACGCCTCGTTCTCGATAATTTCCACCGGCCGCAGTTGATCGTCGTAACGGATCTGCCGCCGAGTGCCGCGGCCATCCCACTGCTCCAGCAACTGTTCGCCCTCACCCGACAGACTGACCCGCCATCCGGCATCGACACTTTTCGTGCCGATGACCCTGGCGGACAACGAATACGCCGTCACCAGATTCGCCTGCGCCGTATGCCACAAACGCGGGTCCCGTTGCGCGACCATTCGCCCCGCTGAATCATGGCTCATACGGTTGATCCGTGGCTGCGCAGGCTGGCTTCCATCACGCCAGTAACCCACGGTACGAACCGTCAGCCCACGCGGATCGAAAGCGGTCAGGCCTGGAGTATGAGCATGGACAGACAGTTCATCTGACGTCATTTTTCCCTCCTTGTTTGAAGTCCGGTTACTGCCCCACAGCAGGCTGGACAACAGCGTGTTTTCTCTAGACCTGGCTTCAACCTCGACGAGACCAATTCAACTCCTGGTCTTCGGTCTCCAGATAGTCTGACGCCTGTGCAACTTGCGTAGGTGCCTGCACGAAGCCGGCATGAAACGCCTGCTGGACGAAAGAACTGGGCGCTGCCGACTGCTCTGTGAACAGTGAGCGCTGCACGCTGGCAGGGGTCTGCAGGAACGGCTGGAAAGACATCCTTGGTGTATTCGCAGCGGCTGACACTGGCACATTGACGGGCGCACTCAACAACTTGTATTGCACACGCGTCTGCGCCTCCGACGTTCGCATCACAGTGCCCATCGCCACCCCCACGGCCCCGACAATCTGTGCCGCTGGATGCGAGGCATGCATCAGGAGTTGCCCTCCGGTTTTAATCGACCAGGCCACGGCATCCCGGCGAGCCTCCAGCACCTTCGGGTCTTCGACAGGGCTGTTGAAGACATCCGACATCGGGCCCATGACCCGACTCGCAACCTTTTCGCCAAGAACCGTACTGAGTCCCGCTGAAAGCACTTCGCCGCCGTGATACATCACGGGGCCCGACGGCGGAGAAGTTTCGGTTATCACGGCGGCCCTGACGTGGGCCTCATGGGTATTGAGCAGCGCGCCGCTTTTGGCCCCCAGCTTTGCCAGTTCAACGGGAATTTGCCGTCGGTAGTCCTGCACTTTCGGGTCCGGATTGCTCTCAAAATAATTGCGCACCGGTTGCATGCCGGCAGCCTGGATCGGGTTGACCAGTTTTTTCTCGGCCAGAATGTGATAGACCCGATCATCGAGTTTCTTCTCTGGTTTGCGTCCGTCGCTGTCTCGATAGACCACAGGACTGTTGCGCATCGCCCGGTAGCGGTTATGGCCATCGATGGCCCCGGCAGGGTCCGGATTCAACCAGCGCTGCAACCACGGGATGTAATAGCGATGGCCGAAGTCATACAAACCGGTGGCATCGCGCTCCTTGCCCGAATAGCGAATGTTCTTGTAACGGGTCTCACCCTCTTCACACCAGGCCGTTTCACCGAAGGGATAAAAATGTTCGCGACTGATAATCCCACCGTCAGCGGCCAACTCCAGACCAACCGAGCGCAGATGATCAGTGAAGCTGTAGCGATATTGGTCGTTGATACCGGCAGGCGGCGCGCTCTGCCAATGCAAAACGCGCACACGGTTGAGTCCGGTCTGCACCGTGATGATCTGCAATTGCTCGCCGGTGCCGCTGTCGCTGCGTAACTCCAGCCCCGGTAAATAACGCACCTCGGCGACCACCGTGCGAGCGTTGGTTTGCAACGAGCGCAACTTGCGCACCCGCCGGGCATTGCCGTCGCAGACATACACTTCCTGATCATTCAGCCCGGATGCACGCTGCACCGGGGTCACCGAGTGCAACTGATCACGCAGATTCCACATCAGCCGACGGCCCGGCTCCAGCTCCAACAAATTGCCTCTGGTATCGAATACCAAGGCGATTTGCGCCTCATCGGGCGGCACGCCATTGCGCCAGGGCAGACAGCGATTGCTGTAGAGGGCGGCTTGCAAGTCATGGCCCGGGTTTTGTGCACCTACGTGAATCAATTTGAGCAGATTGCCGCCAGCGTCATACCGATAGTTTTGTGAGTAATTGGCGATCGCTGTCGGCCCGCCCTCCGCAGCGCCGGCCTCCCAGCCGCGGGCTTCACTCAACTGGTTCAGGCTGTCGTAGCTGAAACGGCTGATCGGCTCGATACGCTGGTTGGCGAAGTAACGCACGGGCAACGCCTGATCTTCGATGCTCAGCACGTTGCCCATCGGGTCATAGTCGTAGAGCAGACGCTGCAGGATCGTCGCGTCGGCCTTCTCGCTGTGGCGCAACCTCAGGCGATTGTCTTGCGGTCGATAGGCCAGTGTCGTGCGGACGCCGTTGCCCGCCAGTTCATGTTCGACCTGATCCGCGGCGTTGTAGCGAATTTCACTGACCAGTGTCTGTGCGGCGGTTTGATTTTCCAGTTGCAAGCAAGCCATGCGCAGGCGGCCATGAAGCGTCAACTCGAAGGTCTGTCGATTACCCCGTGCATCAACCTGTTCGAGCAAGGACTGCAACGCCGAGAAGCGCCATCGGGTCGTGGCGCCCGCTCCGGGCTCAAGCAGCACTTCGCGCTCCTCAAACGGCTCGGGCCAGTCAGGGTCGACGAGCGCCCGCAGGAAGCGCCGAGTGCCTGCGGTACATTGGCCACCGAGCGCGAATTCGTCGAACAACTCGCTGCCCGCCTGGTCATCGTGACGGATCAACTGGCCGAACTGATTGAGCGCCGGGTCCCCGCTGTCGGGCTGGCCATAGGTCAAACGCTCGACACACTGCCGAGGCTGCGTCGCACCTGTTTCAAATAGCGCCACCGGGCGCAGCAGCAGGTCATAGGCCACCTCGCGAGACGTGCCGCGACCATCCCAGCCGCAGAGCACTTGCCCACCCAGACCGAGCAGCTCGATCTGCATTCCGGCATCGACACTGTCCGAGCGCAGTACGTTGTCGTTCAACGAATACACCGTGGTCAGATTGGCCGGCGCCAACGGATCAGTCATCTGCAGCGCCCACAGGCGCGGATCCCACTGCCTGACCGCGCGCCCGGCGGCGTCAAGCACGGTTCGTGTGATGCGGGGCTCGGCGGGGCGGGCTGTTTCGGCGCGCCAATACTCCACCGCACGAATCGCCAGCCCCCGCGAATCGGTGACCGAAAGCCTAGGTGTTTTACTGTGCATCCCCATCATTGAGCCCCGCGCCGCGACGGCATCCCTTTGCCTCGAACATCAGAGCAGCGGCGAGCGGCCCTGCCAACTGTCAGAAATTACAGTCCCGACCGACGGTGCCCGGTTTAACAGCCGAATGTCCATTCCCGCGCCCCTTCGGTAGGATGGTGGGCACGTGTTCAAGGAGCGTTCAAACATGTTCATCGGCATCTTGCTGATCATCACCTGGTTGATCCTGTTGTTGCGCTATCCGGCCAAGGCCCTGCCTGTCTCCGTAGCGGCGGCTATCGGCTTGGGGTTGGTGGCGATGTGGGTCGTTTGGCTGGACAACCGCGAGGTCAAGCAATTGGCTCGCCTGGAGATGCGCATCAGCTACGCACCGGAACAATGCCCCGCGGATCGGCCGTTGCAACTGAAGATGAACAACGGCAACGATGTGCCACTGACCGAACTGCGCTGGCGCATCGGTGCCTACGCACCCGGCGACACCGTGAATCTGGCCGATAACCAATACACCGCCCCGCGTTATCGCGGCCCCGGCGAGTTACAGGCCGGCGCTGATTGGGAAGACTGCCTGCCCATGCCGCCCCTGCGCCCCGGTTATCGCCCGCAAACCCTGGAGTTTCGCGCCGAGCGATTGCAGGGCAGTTTCTCCGACTGATCCCCTTCCCCACTTTTTTGCACAAGGAATGCGCCATGCCCGTTGCGTTGATTACCGGTTGTTCCAGCGGCATTGGCCGTGCGCTGGCCGATGCGTTCAAAAGCGCCGGTTTTGAAGTCTGGGCCACTGCACGCAAGCCTGAAGACATCGCCGCGCTCAGCGTCGCCGGGTTTACCGCGATTCAACTGGACGTCAACGACGGCGCGGCACTGGAACAACTCGGCGAACGGATCAACCAGCAACACGGCAGCCTCGACGTGCTCATTAACAACGCCGGTTACGGCGCCATGGGCCCGTTGCTCGACGGCGGTGTGCCCGCCATGCAGCGCCAGTTCGAAACCAATGTTTTCTCCATTATCGGTGTCACCCGCGCACTGTTCCCCGCCCTGCGCCGGGGCAAAGGGCTGGTGGTGAATATCGGCAGCGTTTCCGGCGTTTTGGTCACGCCGTTCGCCGGTGCCTACTGCGCCTCGAAAGCGGCGGTGCATGCCCTGAGCGATGTGCTGCGCATGGAGTTGGCGCCGTTGGGCATTCGCGTGATGGAAGTGCAACCGGGGGCGATTCAATCGAGCTTCGCCAAAAACGCCGGGCATGAGGCTGAGCAGTTGATCAACGAGCAATCGCCATGGTTTCCCCTGCGTGAAGGCATTCGCGCGCGGGCCAAGGCCTCGCAGGACAAGCCGACACCGGCCAGTGAGTTTGCCGCCGGGGTCCTCAAGGCCGTGCAGCAGCGCAAGCCGCCACGCCTGATCCGTCTCGGCAATGGCAGCCGGGCGTTACCGTTGCTGGCAACGTTGTTGCCCAAGGGGTTGCTGGAATCGGCGTTGATGAAGCGGTTCGGCTTGCGCGGAAACTTTTGATTACAACTGATGAAATGGCCAAACCGGTCGATCTACGTAGAATGCGCCGCGCATGAAGTGCCCGACGCTTCATGTGAACCCGAAACCCGATAGCGCATGGAGTCGCTGGGGCGGCATCGAAGCAAGGGAATTGCTGAACACTGATCTCCCCCTCCCCGACTGTTTCCGCCCGAAGCGGTCGCTGCTTTGTTGACCTGCCTGACGCGAGCTCTGCTCACACGCTTCAATTCAGATCAGGAAACATCCCTTGAAACTCTTCAACGTATTGCCTCTGGCATTGCTCACGGTGCTGGCAGGCTGCGCGACCAAAGAACTGCCCCTCAATGACACGCTGCCCAAACTGACCCTGCAAAACGTGCTGCCGGTCGTGACCGCCAACGAGCATTGCAACGCGCAGATGGACAGCGACATTCTGTATGGCGTCGGCTACCGGTTGTACGAAAACGGAGAGTACAAGGACGCAAAAACCTGCATGGTCATGGCCGCCCCCAAGCACACTCGCGCGTTTTGCTACCTGTCGATGACCACCCGCTATGACTCAACCCTGACCGCCGACCAACGTAACACCGAAGCCTTCAACTACATGGCTTACGCAGCGACGCAGAACGACTGGTGCGCGGAATACGGTATGTACGAGAGCTACAAATACGGCAAAGTCGGGACCCGGCAAGATGCTGCGCTCGCCACTCGCTGGCTGGAGCGTTCCTCGCTGCATGGCTATGCCGAATCCCAGCAGATATTGATCGAGCAATACGAGGAACTGGGTAACCTGAGCGCCGCCTACGCCTGGACCAGGATCATGGCCAAAGCCGAAGACACCACGGCGGGCGCTGACCTGAAAGCCAAGATGAACGCCGCTCAGATCGCCGAAGGCGACAAGCTTTACAGCGAACTTGTCACCCAGGTCACCAGCAAGAAAACATTGTTCGCTGAAGCACGCGAAGAAGACGTCGGACGTTACTCCGCCGATATCTATCAGAACTATCCGGACACCTTCAAGGGCATGTCATCTGTCGAGCGTTACGACTATGTGAAGCAAACCATGCGCACTGCTATCGAGCAGCCCTTCACCAAAAACCGTGGCGACGTTGTGGCCTACATCGTACTGAACCGCGCCGCTCAGTTGAAAAAGCCTGACGCGAATATCGCAACAGACCCGCGGATCGTCGCCCTCATGGAAGATCAAGCATTGTCGGTGGACGAAGCCATCGAGTCTGGACTGCGGGTAGTCAACACGTTCTACCGATAAGCTCAGTCGCGAGCAGGCTCACTCACACACAGGTCTGTGTCACACCGAAGAACCTCTGTGGGAGCCTGCTAGCGCTGGCAGCCACGCGGTCTATCCGTTATCCACAGCGTCCTGCTTCACCACCACCGTACAAGTCATCCCCGCTGCCAACAGCACCCCCGCCGGCACTTCATCAATGTGAATGCGTACCGGCACGCGCTGGGCCAGTCGCACCCAGTTGAAGGTCGGGTTCACATCGGCAATCAGCTCGCGACTTTGCGGGTTGTCGCGGTCGTAGATGCCGCGCGAGATACTTTCCACATGCCCCTTCAAGACTTCGCCGCTCATCAGTTGCATGTCGGCCTGATCACCGACGCGTACATGGGGCAGTTTGGTCTCTTCAAAGAAGCCGTAAACCCAGAACGAGTTCATGTCGACCACGGCCATTTTCGCCTCGCCGATGCGTGCGTAGTCGCCGCGATGGACGTTGAGGTTGGTCACATAGCCGTCCACCGCTGCGCGCACTTCGGTGCGTTTGAGGTTGAGTTCAGCGGCTTCCAGTTGCGCTTGGGCGTGCTGGTAGTCAGCCAGTGCAGCGTCGGCAATGTTGCTCGCGTCGTCGCGGTTTTCCTTGGAGATCACCAGGTTGTCCAGATCGGCGCGGCGGTGGGCGTTGACCTTGCGCATCTGCCAGGTCGACTTGCGTGAAGCCACCAGCGACTGCGCCTGTTTCACCGCAATGCGGTAGTGCTCGGGATCGATCTGCATCAGCAAATCACCCTTCTTCACTAACTGGTTATCGCGCACCGGTACGTCGATCACTTCACCGGTGACATCGGCGGCGACGTTGATGATGTCCGCACGAACCCGCCCATCCCGCGTCCACGGCGTGTTCATGTAATGCACCCACAACGTGCGGCCGATCCACAGCGCGAGGGCCAGCACCAACAGAGTCGCGAGCAGGCTGAAAAACTTTTTCATCAGTACGTTCTCAACGGTAGACAGTCAGCGCCAAGGCGCCGAACAGACAAGTAAACAGACTCAGGCGCAGCAGCGCCGGGTGCCAGAAGAAGCGGTACAGATCGAACCCTGAGAGAAACCGGTCCAGCGCCCAGGCCAGCGCTGCAGCGATGAAAAACATCAGGGTCATGGTCGGCATGTACACGCCGTGGAAAGCGATTTCACGGGGCATGGGCAAGTCCTTCAGGCTTGGCTTGCGTGAGCGCAGCAAGCGGTGATTGCGGGTCGAGCAATGAGGTGCGAATGAAGTGCAGATAGCTCTTCACCCGGCGCAGCGCGGAGGTGTCGAAGTGCGGTGCGAACGGCTCATCGGTGGCCGCGACCCGGCTGATCGCGTGATCGACCGCCACCAGTGCGCGCTCCAGATTGCTTTGATTGGGCTGCAAGAACAGCCGCACCAACGCCCGGCCCATCACGCGGATCGCCTGACGCCACGGCTGCGATTCGGCATAGGCCGGGTGCACCGGCAAGATCGCCTGTTCCTTGCGCAACTCAATGATCGCGTGACCGACTTCGAGCACCACGAACATCCAGCGCAACAGGTTCTTTTGCACGGTCGGCTGGCCCGTCGCCAGACCGTAGGCCTGATGCAACAAGTCGCGGGTACGGCTCTCGAAACTCGACGCCTGGCCTTTGAGCTTGCCACTGATCGCATAGACCACCTGGCCACGCAGATCCTGCTCCAGACGCTGCCACAACCAACGGCTGTTGGGCGGCAGGATAATCGCGCCAGCCGCCGCACAGACCAGCATGCCCATGACCATGGCGATGTAGTCGTTGATGAAGGCGTACGGGTTGTAGACAGTCAGATTGTCCGGTACCGAACCGGTGCTGAAGAAGATCAACAGACCGAGGCCGACACCGGCGTACTGCGGCCGCGAGGTCAGGAACGAGCCCAGCACGATCACCGGCGCGAGCATCACGCACAGCAACGGGAAACCGTCGATCCACGGGAAGATGAAAAACATTTCGACGAAGCCGATCAGTGCGCCGAGGAAGGTGCCGCAAGCCATTTGAAAGGCCATGCGTTTCGGGTTTGGCGTGGCGGCGGACAGGCCCACGGTGGCCGCGGCGATCAGCGTCATCGTCGCACCACTCGGCCATGCCGTCGCGACCCAATAACTGCCCAGCACGATCAAAATAAACGAGGCGCGAATGCCCGACGCCGCGGCTGCCCACCAGTTGGTTTGCGAGGTGAACGACTCGTCCCAGCGCTCGCGTTCGTGGCGGTGATCGGCGAGCGAGGCGTGGGTCTGTGCATAACTGTGCAGGTCATCGACGAAGCGATAGAGCAACTCGTACGCGGTGTGAAAATCCAGTTGCTCGGCGTCGCTCGGCTCGCACTCCTGAAAGATTGCCCGCAAGCTGCGCACCCGCGCCGGCAAGCCTTCTTTGTAGGTCGCCAGCGCCGCGACCAGCCGTGCCGCATCGGGGCTGGTCAAGGCACGGCCACTGAAGCCATCGAGCACTTCGGCCAGATCCTGCAAACCGGGTCTGATCGCCACCACGACGTGTTCTTCGTCATAGCCACGCAAGCGTTCGAGCAACTGATGCAGCGCATTGAAACGGGTGGTGATGCCCATGAACTCACTGTTCAAACGACTCAGCCGACCGTTGCGCCGACGCATGTGCGGGTCTTCGAACACGGTCACGCTGCGCAGCCCTTCCAGGCCCACGGCTTCGGCGATGAACCGTACGTTGCTGGCTTCAAAGTCTTGCGCTTTGCTTCGCCCGCGCAGGCCATTGGTGACGAACAAGGCGAACACACCAAAGCGCTGATACAACGCGTTGCGCATAGCGGCGCTGGCGGTCTGCGGCACAATCGCGGCGCTGATCACGGTCGAGCAGACAATCCCCAGGGAGATTTCCAGCACCCGCCATACCGCCGCCATGAACGCGCCATCCGGGTGCGCCAACGCTGGCAAACCGACCATCGCAGCGGTGTAGCCGGCCAGCACAAAACCGTAAGCACGGAAGTTACGGCAGCGTGCGGCACCGGCCGAGCAGATGCCCACCCAGATTGCCAGCGAGCCGAGAAACAACTCGGTGTTCTGCGCAAACAACGCAATCAGCGTGACCATCATCGCCGACCCGGCGAGGGTGCCGAGAAAGCGATAGAAACTCTTGGCAAATACATGACCGCTCTGCGGCTGCATGACGATGAACACCGTGATCATCGCCGTGCGCGGCTGCGGCAGTTCCAGACGCATCGCCAGCCACAGGGTCAGGAAAGCGGCGAACAGCACCTTGAAGATGTAGACCCAGGTCACGCCATCGCTGCGCGCCCAGTCGAACACACCCCGGCGCCATTCCAGGGAGTAGAGCCAGCGCAGCGGGGCGGGCAAGGGAGTCATTTGATTGTGCTCAATGAAGTTCAGTCAGGTCGCAAAACATGTGGGCGCTAGCGTGCGAGTGACAGCGGTGTGTCAGTCGACGAAAAAGCCAACTGACGCGCCCTCATCGCGAGCAGGCTCGCACAACAGGTTTTGGGTTCACCGTAAAAGGGCCGGGGTTTTCGGGGCTTGGGTTTGTTCGGCAGTCGGCACGTCGTTGCCGGCACCGAGCCCGCCGCCGAGCGCGGTCACCAACTCGGCATGCGCACTCAGCCGCGCCGCCTGCACCTGCTGTTGCACCTGCTGCTGCTTGAACAGCAACGTTTGCGCGTTCAGCACGTTGAGGTAATCGGTGAGGCCCCGTTGATAGGCGATCATCGCGATGTCGTACGTTTTCTGCGCAGCGGCCACCGACTCGGCGGCGAACCCTTGTTGCTTGTCCATCGACTCGCGGCGGATCAATTGATCGGAGATGTTTTTCAGCGCATTGACCAGGGTCTGGTTGTAGTGCGCCACGGCGATGTCGTAACCGGCCGACGCTTCTCCCAATTCGGCACGCAGTCGTCCACCGTCGAAGATCGGTAACGAGATTGCCGGGCCAACGTTGTAGTTGAGCTTCTTGCCGGTCAAAAACTCCAGCGCGCCACCGCCGGTGGCCATGTAACCAAGGCTGCCGACCAGGTCGACGTTGGGATAAAACCCGGCGTGCGCCACATCGATCCCCCGCGCCTGCGCCGCCACTTGCCAGCGACTGGCAACCACGTCCGGACGCTGGCCGAGCAATTGGGCGGGCAGCGCGCCGGGCAATTTCAATGCAGCGCCGAGAGACAAGGTCGGACGCTGCAACTGCGCACCCTCGCCCGGCCCCTTGCCCGCCAATGCGGCCAGTTGATTGCGGCTCAGGGCAATTTCCTCGTCCAGCGCATCGAGTTGTCGATGGGTTTCCGGCAACGGCGTTTGGGCCTGACTGACTTCGAAGTGCGTGCCGATCCCGCCGTCCAGACGCTTGTGCGCCAGATCGAGAATCTGCTGTTGCTGTTTGAGCGTGGCGGCGACGATGTCGCGCTGGGCGTACTGCAGCGACATCTGGATGTAGGCGCGCACGATGTTGTTCTGCAACTCCAACTGCGCCAGCCGCGCCTCGGCGGCGCTCATGTGCGCCAGATCCACAGCACGCTCGCTGGCGTTGCTCTCGCGGCCCCAGAGGTCGAGCGCGTAGCTCAAACCCAGCGCAGCGTTGTTGTCCCAAGTGGTGGAATTGGCCAGATCACCGGGACCGTAGAACGGATCGGTTGGCCAGTTGTGACGCTTGAGGGTCGACTCGCCATTGATCTGCAACGACTCGGCCGCTTGCGCGACGCCTGCCAGGGCTTTGGCCTGACGCACCCGCGCAGCGGCCATGGCCATGCTCGGGCTGCCTTGCACGGCGAGGTCGATCCAGCGATTGAGCTGCGGGTCGCCGTAGGCTTGCCACCATTGTGCGGTGGGCCAGTGGGCGTCACGGGCGGCGTGGGCGATGGCCTCGTCGGTGGCCAGCGCATTGGCCTCCAACGCTTTGCCCTGTGGGGCAATTCCTTCGGTACCGATGCAGCCGCCGAGAGCCAGGGAAAAAGCCAGAACACTGAGCGGCAAAAGCGCTCTGTTGATGCGACGCGGCACAGCTGCGAATTCCTGAGAAAGGGGTATGGCGGGGAGGTGTATAGGGAACGGCGCAATTCTAGGGGGGCGACCTGGCGGCGATAAGCTGGGATTCCTGTGAATCTTTGTTACCGTTAACGAGATAATCCGTTGGTCGGGGGTCTCAGCCCCCGAAACTTCGTGTCACAATTTGCCATCTCCCTTGAGAGCACCCCATGGACACTTTGCAAAACATGCGCGCCTTCAGTTGTGTGGCCGAAGCAGGCAGCTTCACCGCCGCCGCCGTGCAACTCGACACCACCACGGCCAACGTCTCGCGCGCGGTCTCCAACCTGGAAGCCCACCTGCAAACCCGCCTGCTCAACCGCACGACACGGCGCATCGCCCTGACCGAAGCCGGCAAGCGTTACTTGCTGCGCTGCGAGCAGATTCTGGCCTACGTCGAAGAGGCAGAGGCCGAAGCCAGCGAAGCCCACGCGCGCCCTGCCGGGCAGTTGAAAGTGCACACCATGACCGGCATCGGCCAGCACTTCGTCATCGACGCCATCGCCCGCTATCGCAAGACCCACCCGGACGTCACCTTCGACCTGACCATGGCCAACCGCGTGCCGGACCTGCTCGATGAAGGCTACGACGTCTCCATCGTGCTGGCCCGCGAACTGCCGGACTCCGGCTTCGTCTCGCAACGCCTGGGCATCACCTACAGCATCGTCTGTGCCTCACCGGCCTACGTGAAAGCCAACGGCTGCGCACAAAAGCCCAGCGACCTGCTCAACCACGCCTGTCTGCGCCTGGTCAGCCCGGTAATCCCTCTGGAAAAATGGGCCTTCGACGGCCCCGAAGGCCAGGAAATGGTCACCATCAACAGCTCCCCGTTCCTGGTGAACTCCGCCGACGCCATGAAAACCGCGATCATCAGCGGCATGGGCCTGGGTGTTCTACCGGTGTACGCCGCCATCGAAGGCTTGCGCAATGGCACGCTGGTACGGGTGATGCCCAACTACCGCTCGCAGGAACTGAACCTGTACGCGATCTACCCATCGCGGCAATACCTTGATGCAAAGATCAAGACGTGGGTCGAGTACCTGCGCGGCTCGTTGCCGGAAATCCTTGCTGCACACCAGGCAGAACTGGCCGCCTACGAACTCAGCGGCAGCCTCGCCGGAGCACGCGTCGCCAACTGATTTTCAACACACCGTGAAACCTGCAGGAGCTGCCGCAGGCTGCGATCTTTTGACCTTGATGTTTAAAAATCAAAAGATCGCAGCCTACGGCAGCTCCTACATTTCGGGCTTTTCGCGGAACTTTCCGACGTGTTTTGCAGGTTGTCCGTCGGAAGTGCGGTGGATAGGCTTTGGGTGTCGCTGACGAATCAGCGACCGGACTTGGTCGTCCGGGTTTAGAATGGCGCACTTTTCAAGTTTGCTTAATGGCGAGCTGTGCGTGGGAGGGCTTCGGCCCTGCCGGGTTTCCATTCCCTGGTCGACCAACCTGCGTACGGTTCGCCACCCTTCTGCTTGGTCGCAACGTCTGGCGAACTTCACATCCCGAATGGAGTTTCATGATGAAAAAGCCAACACCAAATCCGCCAGAAGCCGACAACACCTCTCCCTACGAATCACCTGATTCGAAGAAATTCCACGACGCCGCCGTACGTGCGCTCGACCACTACCTCAAACCCAACGCCACCACGCTGAGGTTCCACAAACCCAGCACCATGTTCCAGGTCGCGCCGGGCCAAGACAACGAAAGCCTCCTCGTCCACGCCTGCGAATCACTGGCGCAAGCCAGCCTCATGTCCAGCGACATCGCCGCCTACGTCGACTTGCCGCAGCGGCGCACGATTCTCGCGATTCAGCAAATCATCATGCTAGCGGAACTGGCAGAGAATCGAGTGCTGGACACCATCGAACAACCTGCCGCCAACACCTGAGCCCGCTCCCACAGTTTGAACCGAGTACACCCGCCACATCGCCACCCAACCGCCCCCAGAAAAAAGGCAACCCCCACCACCACTCAACAGGATGAGCGCAAGCTCGGCTGCAGCTCTTGATCTTGATCTCAAGGCCCATCGGCAGGCTTCGTTCCGGGGTTCATCCGGGGGAAAACATCGAGAGGAGGTGCAGCGAAGCAAACCGAAGGCGATGCCCCGGATGAACCCCGGAACGAAGGAACCCCGAGCCCCAGCGAGCGGGCCGAACGTCAGGGCACAGACCTTTGCTTCCTTTGGGGCGTTTGCCAAAGGGAGTCGCCGTCAGGGCGAAACCGCCAGCCGCCACACCCCAAAAAACGGATATACACCCCAAACCCAAAGAGCATGGTCGGCCCAGAGGCCGCCAAGACAACCCAAAACAGAAATGTTAGCGTGCTTGGCAATAAAGCCCGACGACGAGCCCCAAGCATGAAAAAAACAGTCCTGGCCTTCAGCCGCATCACCCCAGCCATGATCGAACGCCTGCAACAAGAGTTCGACGTCATCGTCCCCAACCCGAAGGCCGGTGACATCAACGCCCAATTCAACGAAGCCCTGCCCCACGCCCATGGCCTCATCGGCGTCGGCCGCAAACTCGGCAAAACCCAACTCGAAAACGCGACAAAACTCGAAGTGGTCTCCAGCGTCTCCGTCGGCTACGACAACTACGACCTCGACTACTTCAACGAACGCGGGATCATGCTCACCAACACCCCGGACGTGCTCACTGAAAGCACCGCCGACCTCGCCTTCGCGTTGATCATGAGCAGCGCCCGCCGCGTCGCCGAACTCGACGCCTGGACCAAGGCCGGGCAATGGCAAGCCAGCGTCGGCGCCCCGCTGTTTGGCTGCGACGTGCATGGCAAAACCCTCGGCATCGTCGGCATGGGCAACATCGGGGCCGCTATCGCCCGCCGTGGCCGCTTCGGTTTCAACATGCCGATCCTCTACAGCGGCAACAGCCGCAAGAGCGAACTTGAACAAGCACTCGGCGCACAATTTCGCAGCCTCGATCAACTGCTGGCCGAAGCCGATTTCGTCTGCCTGGTCGTTCCGCTCAGTGACAAGACCCGCCACCTGATCAGCCATCGCGAACTGGGCCTGATGAAGCCAAGCGCGATTCTGGTCAACATCTCCCGTGGCCCGGTAGTCGACGAACCGGCGCTGATTGAAGCCCTGCAAAACAACCGGATTCGCGGTGCCGGCCTGGACGTGTACGAGAAAGAACCGCTGACCGAGTCGCCCCTGTTCCAATTGAAAAATGCCGTGACCCTGCCGCACATCGGCTCGGCAACGAATGAAACCCGCGAAGCCATGGCCAATCGCGCCTTGGCCAACTTGCGCAGCGCGTTGCTCGGCGAACGCCCGCAAGACCTGGTAAACCCGCAAGTTTGGCGTGGCTGAAAAAACGGGCAAGTGCGCCATGGCACTTGCCCGTTAGTTGGTTTAATACACAACTTGAAATTGAACAACAAACCTAATTAAACAACAAAATTATAAGCTCTCCGAATTGTCGAATAATCGACAATTCAATGGAGAGCTAAAACCTTGAACGCCCTGACCACCGACAGACTTATCCGTTACAGCAAAGTTATATTGATGGCTTACATCAGTTTCTTTGGCCTACTGGTGATGATTCACAACTTCACCGACTATGATTCAAACTACACTTACGTGGCGCACATCCTGAGCATGGACACCACCACTGCCAGTGACACCATCAAGTATCGAGCCATCGAGTCGCCGATGATTCATCACCGGATCTACTGGTTCATTATCACCCTGGAAGTCACGTATACAGTGTTGTGCCTGATAGGTACCTATCAGCTCTATCGCAACATCAACGCCTCCGCCGAAATATTCCACGAGGCAAAAAAGTTCTCGATCATGGGCATCCTCGCGGCAATATTCATTTATTACGTGTGCCTGCAAACCGTGGGGGTGGAATGGTTTGACATGGACACTTCGCAATCATGGAATGCCAAGGACTGGGCACGGCATATCGTTGACTTCATCTTCCCTGTCATGATTTACATCACCTTGAAAGTCGAGCGCTGAAGTTCAGCGCTCGTTTTATTTCAAACCAACTTTCCCGACATCGGCGGCGCCACCGCTTTCGGTTTGCGAAACACCAGCACGTTGCCCAGCATCACTAACACCAGTCCGAACAGCGCCGGCGCCGTCCACTGATACCCTTCGGCAAACGCGGAGACGTTCAACGCCACCACCGGGAACAGCACCGTACAGTACGCGGCGCGCTCCGGCCCCATGCGCCCGACCAGCGTCAGATACGCGGTGAAACCGATGACCGAACCCGGTATCACCAGATACAGCAGCGCCCCCACATAACGCGGCGACCCGTCCATGTTGAATGGAATGCCTTTGACCAGGCACCACACCGACAACATCGCCGCGCCATAGGCCATGCCCCAGGCGTTGGTGGTCAGCGGCTTGAGACCCGCCTTTTGTTGCAGGCTCGACAGCATGTTGCCCGCCGAGAAACACAAGGTGCCGCACAGCGCCAGCCCCAAGCCGAGCAAGGTTTGCGGACTGGCTTGATGACCGGCCAACTCCGGCCAGAACAACATGCCCAACCCGAACAGGCCCAGCGCACCGCCCATCAGCACGTTTGGGGCAATACGCTGACCGAAAAACACCCTTGCATTGAGCGCGTTCCATAGCGTGGCGGTAGAAAACACCACCGCCACCAAGCCGCTGGGAATCCACTGACTGGCGGTGAGAAAGCACATGAAATTGATGCAAAACAGACACAAGCCCTGGGCCACGCAGATCAAATGGCCGCGCCGGTTCATGGGTTGCAGTCGACGACTCAACAGCAACAGCACGAACAACACCAGCGCGGCGAGTCCAAAGCGGTAGACGATCGACACCGGGATCGCCACCACACCCAATTGCCATTTCAAGGCAATCCATGTGGTGCCCCAGATCAGCACCGTCAGCAGATACAACGACAGGTTCATGGCAAACACTCCTAGATAGGCCTTGAGTGTCAGTTGCGGCAGGTGACAAGCGCTTGCATAAACTTGCGCTTTTGTCGGGCGGCCGGCTGGCAGCGGGACGGCTACGGAGTACGATGCAAGGCGTTGAAGAGAACCGATCATGTCCGCCATCGATAACCTGCAAGTCTTCCAGGCGCTTAACCGCTCGCCGAACTCTCGCCTGCTGCACAGCGCCGAGCTCGGCGACGGTTTGTCTGCGGCCCTGTGGACCAACCACCACGACGCCCAGGAATACGAAGCACCGAGTCATCACACCCTGTCGTGCTACATCGCCGGTGGCACCGGCACGTTTCGCCGCGGTCAGCCGGGGCACAAGGGTGGCCCGGACAAGTTGTGCATCCTGCCGGCCGATCACGAATCGGGCTGGGTCATCAACGGCGATATCCGCCTGGCACACTTGTATTTCAGCGCTGAACAATTTGCCCTTGGTTGCATCACCTTGCTTGATCGCGAACCGCGACAGATGCAGTTGCGCGAGCAGACCTTTCTTGAAGACCCACACCAGGCGCAACGTTTCCGACAGTTACTGACGCTGAACTGGGACGAACCCGCCGAACGTTTGCTGACCAGTAGCCTTGCTCATGAATTGATCAGCCATACCTTGCTCAGTCAGGTTGGTGTTCGTCAGGGCTTGCGCCTCAAGGGCGGGCTGGCGCCGCACCAGCGCCGACAATTGGTGGAGTTCATTGATGCGCAGTTGGCCGAGCCCATCAGCCTTGGGCAATTGGCCGGGTTGTGTGCCCTGTCGGAGTACCACTTTGCACGGATGTTTCGCGTGAGTTTCGGACTGCCACCGCATCAGTACGTGTTGGCGCGACGTCTGAGCCGGGCGCGGGAATGGCTGCGCAATACAACGTTGCCGTTGGGTGAGATTGCGCTGGCGTGCGGGTTTGCCAGCGCCAGTCACTTCGCCAATAGGTTCCGGCAGATTTCGGGCGGGACGCCCGGGGAGTATCGGCAGGCGTTTTTGCGTTAGTGCCAAAGTCTTTATCGCCTGTCATGGCCCCTTCGCGAGCAAGCCCGCTCCCACACTTGGAAATGTATTCCCTCCTGTGAAATCTGGTTTGCTCGCGAAGAACGATGACGCGGTTTCAGGTCAGAACTCCAGGGTGCTCGACAACGATACCTGCCGCGAATCCCCCATGGACACAAAGAACCGGCTCGCCGACGAGGTGTAATACGTGCGATCAAACAGGTTCTTCACATTGAGCTGGAACTTGACCTTCTGCCCTTCCACTTTGGTGTCGTAAGTCGCAAAGGCATCGGCCACGGTGTAGCTCGGCAGGTCGAAATCATTCACCGCGTTACCCGCTCGCTCGCCGACATACCGCGCCCCGGCACCCACGCGCAATTGATCGCCACCGATCACACTGCCGAAGTCATACACCGCCGAGAATGAGCCGCTGTTTTTCGCCACGTTCTGCAGACGTTTGCCCTTGTAGGTCGGGTCTTGCGTGACTTCGGCATCGGTGTAGGCGTAGCTGCCGATCAGGCTCCAACGGTCGCTGAGTTGACCGGTCAGGTCCAGTTCCAACCCGCGCGAACGCACTTCGCCAGCCGCGCTGTAAATCGTCGTTGGGCCTTCGGCGTTGGCCACCAGCACGTTGCGCTTCTTGATGTCGAACAGCGCGATGTTGCCGGTGACGCGACCCGGCATGTCCAGCCGTGCCCCCAGCTCCCACGACTTGGCCTCTTCCGGCGCAATGCTGCCGTCGAGCACGGTGCTGCTGCCGCTCAGCGGGGCGATGGTCGAGTTGGGCTTGAACGATTCGGTGTAGCTGCCATAGAACGACAGCTCATCGGTGTAGCGATACACCAGACCTGCGCGCGGCACCCATTTCTGGCCATTGCTGTCGGTGTTGGCCTTGAATGGCACGCCTTTGCCAGCGTACTGGTCGTACGCCTGAAAACGAGCACCGGCGACCAGAATCCACTGGTCATCAAGGTGGATCGAGTCCTGCAAAAACACCGAGTCGCTGCGCAGCAGATCGGTCTGCGCGCTGTCCGCCGCGCTGACCGTGGTGCCTTCGACTTCACGGCCATACACCG
This sequence comes from Pseudomonas sp. NPDC087614, assembly GCF_044743485.1. Taxonomy (NCBI): domain Bacteria; kingdom Pseudomonadati; phylum Pseudomonadota; class Gammaproteobacteria; order Pseudomonadales; family Pseudomonadaceae; genus Pseudomonas; species Pseudomonas sp. NPDC087614. Next base: position 103,213 of record NZ_JBIUWN010000008.1, read on the forward strand.
GGTTGACGTAGCTGAAGGTGCTCAGGCTTTTCTGGCGGATCAGGTCAGCACGGTAGATCTTGCGGTACTCGTCGTCGACGCCAAACACCAGGTCATGCTGCATGCCCAGCACGTTGACCTTGCCTTCGAGGCTGGCCGTGGTGAAACGGTCGGTGGTGATCGCGTTGCGCGTGCCATCCATGTTGCGGGTCAGCGTGCCTTTGTTGGTGTCGATCGCTGTGACACGGACTTGGCTGGCGTCGTAGGTTTCGCGGTTCCAGCTGTAGCCAAAGTGGGCTTTCCAGTCGTCGTTGAGTTCGTGATCGGCTTCGAAGTGATACAAGTCCGAACGCCCTTCCATATCGTTGAACGGCTCGTCGAGACGCTCCTTGCGCGAGATGTTCAGCGGGTGGTTGGTGCGTGGATCAATGACCGTGCCACGATCGAACGGCGTGAGAAATTCACGATGCTCGTAGCCGAAGGACAGCTTGGTCCGCTCGCCGAACCAGGCCAGCGACGGGGCGATCAGGGTTTCGCGGTGAGTGCCGAAGTTGCGCCAGTAATCCTCGTCTTCGTGATCGATCACCAGACGATACGCCAGCCCGGATTCGCCCAGCGCACCCGTGCTGTCGAAGGTGCCGCCGCTGCCATTCTTGCCTTCGCCGTAGGTCGAGCCGCGCAAGGTCAGGGCGTTGTACTGAGTCAGCTCAGGCTTCTTGCTGACCATGTTGACCACGCCGCCCGGGTCCTGAATTCCGTAAAGCAATGACGCCGGCCCCTTGAGCACTTCGACCCGGTCCACGGTGGCGTTCATGCCCCGCCCCTGCACCAATGGCATGCCGTCGCGCATGATCGAGCCGTTGCGGTTATCACCGAAACCGCGGGTCATCACTGAGTCCTGAGTGCTGCCCAAGGTGTTGCCCTGGGTGATGCCACTGACGTTGGCCAGCGCATCGTCGAGATTGCGCGGCGCCTGATCGCGAATGACCTGGGCCGGGATGACGTTGACGGTCTGCGGGATTTCCTGAAGCGACGCCGAAGAACGCATCACCGAACTGGTGTGCGGTGGCTGGTAGCTCATCGACTCGTCGCGCACCGACGTGATGGTGGTGGCACCGAGGTTCAACGCACCGCCAGCGGGTTGCGGTTCAAGCACCAGGGTGTGGCTGTCGGTGCGGCGCCCGTTCAAGCCGGAACCGGTGAGCAGGCGCCGCAAGGCTTGCTCGGCACTCATCTGGCCGTTGACCGCCGGAGCGTTCAGGCCGTAGGGCGCTTCATCGGTGTAAACCACACTCTGCCCGGTGACACGGCTGAAATCGCTCAGGGCTTGCGGCAGCGGTTGGGCGGCCAGGGAGAAACTGAACTGCTTTTGCGCCTGACTGCTGGTGGTTTCAGCGGCGAGCGCCACGCTCATCGGCAACAACGCCAATGCCGATAAACTCAACGCCGACGCACCGAACCACTGTTTGACCGAACCCGACTTTGCCCTGGACTTCATTGCTCAATGACCTGTGTAGAACCGCAACGGATGCGAATGACTCGCAGTTTCAGTCACTACACGGATGGGGCTCGGGTTTACCTCACCACAATTTTGAAAATATTTTTGGAGGATGTGCCGACGCCTTCGGAAGCCCCCTCCCCCAAGTGCACCACATTTCAAATTGTGGGAAGGGGGCTTGCTCCCGAAGAGGCCAGTGACCTCAACGCACAATGATCAGCTGCCCGAGCACCTGATGCTGCTCAAACCCCAACACCGATTGCAGCGAACTCAGCACAGCCTGCGCATCCCTGCTCGGAAAACTGCCACTGACCTTGCGCGCCGCCAGTTCATCGTTGAGCAACACAATTCGTCCGGGGTAATAGCGACGCAGATCCGCCACCACATCGCCCAGCGTCGACTTGTAATAAGTCAGCCAGCCCTGACGCCAGGCAAGCTGCGCCTCGCTGTCGACGGCGTGGAGTTTTTGCGCAGCACCTTCACCGTAGGCCACTTGCTGGCCGGCCGTAAGAATCTGCTGCTCGCCATCGCGATCTGCCGTCACCCCGACCCGCCCGGACAACACCGTGACCTGCGCGCCATGGGGTTGCAGACGCACTTCAAATTGCGTGCCGAGCACCCGCGCCTCGCCCTTGCGGGCCTCGACCACAAACGGCTCGCCAGTGTGCGTGACGCTGAAAAAACCGGCACCGCGACGCAATTGCACATGACGCTCGCCATGGCTGAAGTCCACCGCGATGGCGCTGTCGGCATCGAGGGTCACTTGAGATTGATCGGCCAGGGTCACGGTGCGAATCTCACCGGGCGCCGAGACATAGTCAGCGCCCAGATCATCGAACCAGCGCTGCGGCTGCCACCCCGTACCGAGGCTGACCATCAACAGCAGGCACGCGGCCATCGCCAAAGCCCCGCCCCCACGCAAAAGCAGCGAACGGCGCGGGCGATCCATCGCATTGAGGTAGCCCTGTAGCGCCAACGCCTGCTCATCGGCCAATGTTCGCGCGGGGCCTTCGCTCAATTCCCAGACCACTTGCGCCTGCGCATAGGCCTCGGCGTGGGCGGGATCAGCGCGCAGCCATTGGCTGAACGTGAGTTGATCGCCAGCGCTAGGCCGATCATGCAACAGGCTCAGCCAGGCAAACGCTGCCTGTTCCTGCGCAAGGGTCGGGATGACGGGGTCTGAAGGATTCACGGTGCTTTCCCTGGCAGGCGTGGCGCGGGTTCGCGCAGGCTGGCCTTGCAGGCCTCGAGGGCGCGCATCATATGTTTTTCGACGGCACTTTGGGACAGGCCCATGGCTTTGGCGATTTGCGCGTACTTGCGCCCGTGAATGCGATTGAGCAAAAAGATTTGCCGGGTGCGCTCGGGCAAGGCGCGCAACGCCGCTTCGACATGGCGCAGATCATTGCCCGCTTCTAGCGCGGCTTGCGGTTCGCTGCCACGGCTGTCCGGCTCTTCAGGTTGCCAGCCCTCGTTGACGCGCACCCGCGTGCCTTCACTGCGCAGATGGTCAATGGCAATGTTGCCGGCGCAGCGCAACAGGTAGGTGCTGAGTTCTTCCACCTGCACCAGCGGACGCCGCCAGAAACGCAGAAACAGATCCTGAACCAGGTCGGCCGCCGTCGCCCGGCAACCGACACGGCGAGTGACCAGCGCTTCCATTTGCGGGCGCTGGGAGAGGAACACCTGAAGAAAATGTGCACGCGCCCCACGCGGCTCGTCGTCGCGCGATTCCGGGGGCAGACCGATCAGCACGTCAGCCCTGCGTCCATGCGGCAACCGGACTGGCCAACAGGCTCATCCCGGCCAGCGCCATTGCCAGTCGCGGTCGATACGGCAGCAACAGGACCAGCGTCAACGCACTGATCATCAACACCGCGACCCAGTCGACCAGACCGAAACTCCAGCCGTTGGCCGTCACCGCCGCCCAGAACGATACACACAACAGCAACCCTCCCGCCAGCAGCAGGCCACGACGGCGTCGGGCAGAGGGTTTGTGGCCGAGCAGTTCATCGTGATGTCGAGGCATCGACAGGCAAAGCGCCGTGAACCCGGCGTAACACAGCAACAGCGCCAGCAGCATCAGTTCGCCCCTTGTTCAAGCGTGATCGGTCGAAGCGTTTCGCGGCGCGTTTTTTTAACGCTGGCGGTGTTGCCGGCGCGCTGCATTTTCCATGCGGCCCAAGCCAGGAAGAAACCGGCGGCGAGACACGTCAGATCAAACCCGGCCATTGCCCAATCGCCCTGCCTCAGCGTTACGCCGAGATTCCACGGCGTGGTCAGCGCATTGATCAGCGGCACCGCCATAAACAGTGCAGCCCCCAGCACGAGCTGATCGATCCATGCCTTGCGCCCGACACGCAATAGCGCATGCGCCACGCTCAACCCCCAAGCGATGAAAAACGCATTCACTTCCCAATCTGCCCGCCCGGTCAGTGCCACTGGCAACAGCCGATTGGCCAGAAAGTACACCGCAACCGCCGTCAGCAACCCGGCCATGCTGGCAACGTTCAGCACTTCAACCAGCCGCAACTCGAACGGCATTACACCGCTTTTGGCGTGTTTGAGCTGGCGCTTGCCGAGCCAGATCACCAGCCCAGTGCCGATCATCGCCGTGCCGGCCAAACCACAAATGAAATACAGCCAGCGCAGCACCGGCCCGGCAAAATGGCCCATGTGCAAACCATAGAAAGTGCCGCTCACCGCCATCGCCACGGGTTGCGCCGGTGTGCGCCCGAGCATTTTTCCGGTAACGCCATTGAAGGTCACTGCGCTGCCGAAATCGTGCACCACTCGGTCACCGGCGCGCGACAGCACCACCGAGGCATGTTCATCACCGGGATGATTCACCGTTAGCCGCGTGGTGTGGCCACCGGACCATTGCGCATTGGCCTTGGCCAACAAGGGTGCCAGCGGTGCCAGTGCAGCAGGGACATTGGCCCGTTCCGGCGCCTTCGAGGCGGGAAACACCTCATCGTAAAACGACCGCACGTCGCCGCCGTAAGAAGCCAGAATGCTCGCCGGCATGACCATCGACATGAAAATCACCAGGCTGCTGTAAGTGATCATCAAGTGAAACGGCAACACCAGCACGCCCACGGCGTTATGCCCGTCGAGCCAGGAACGCTGGCCCTTGCGCGGGCGAAAGGTGAAGAAGTCTTTGAAGATTTTCTTGTGGGTGATGATCCCGGTGACCAACGCGACCAACATCACCATCGCGGCGATCGTCGCCAGCCAGCGGCCCCACGGGTATGGCATGTGTAGCTGGAAGTGGAAACGGTAGAAGAACTCGCCGCCCATGCTTTCGCGGCCCAGCACTTCGGTGCCGGTTTGCGCGTCGAGGGTTTTGGATTCGAAGCGGCCGCGCTCGCCAGGCTTCGCAGGTGCCTGCTGCCAGCGCACGGTCAGGCCGGGATCGCGAGCATCGGGCAAGTCGATCAACCAACGTGAGGCGCCCGCGGCGTGTTGTTGCAGATATTCCTGGGCCAGGCTCAGGCTGGCCTCGGCATTGATTGGCCGCGCGGGGATTTCCGGCTGCATCCAGTGACTGATTTCATCTTTGAAATAAGCCAGGCTTCCCGTCAGAAAAATCGCGAACAACAGCCAGCCGAACAGCAGTCCGGCCCACGTGTGCAGCCAGGCCATGGCCTGACGAAAACCCTCTTTCATGCAAAACCCAACCCACGTGCCGCGCCGCAAATGGTCGCCAGAATCACGCTCGGCACCAGCAAGCCAACCCACGCCGACCACGCCGTGCGACAGGCAAAACACCAGAGCACAGCGACCAGATACACCAGAAACGAGAGGGTCATGCCGGTGACCACGGCTTCAGCACGGCCCAGTGGCAGCCACATCGTCAAGGTCACGCTGGCCAGCGCCGCAACCAGATAGCCGCCGAACACCGCCGCCAACACCCGTGAGGTAACGGCCAGACGATAGGACATGGGGAGAGTGGCAAGTTTGCCTTTCATGTTTCGACCCTGAAACGGAAAACGCTCGGCCGACAAGCCGAACCAACAGGCGAGCAATACTAATGATAAATATTCTCATACGCAAAAGCATCTGATTGCCGGCGCAGGGTTTTACCCGTTCAATTGGCAAGCCGGGCCGTGGCTTGCCTTGGCAAAATGCGCTGAAAACAAAACGGGCCTGCTTTCGCAGGCCCGTCTTCTGGGGATGGCTTAAAAAATCAGCGTATCAACTGTTGATCGCTGCCTGTTCATTCTCAAGAAATTCTTCCTCCAGCAACCGGTCATTCGCCTTGCCTTCAAAGGGCAAGATGGCGGCGCGTGGTTTGCCCCGCAGTTTGCCGAAAAGGTGGTCCAGCGCATGCTCCAGTTTTTCGGCTGCACCATCGATCGCTTGGTCCAGCGTATCGGCTTTGTGGGTGACGGAAATCGGTTGATGGCCTTTTGGCCGCGCCTCCAGTTGGCAGCGCATGTCATGGGGACCAGGTTTGTCACCGTTCTCGTCGCTCAGATGGACTTCGACACGGGTCAGGTCTTCTTCATAACGGTCGAGCGTGCTCTCAATGGTTGTACGTACCCACTCCTCCAGTCGTTTACTGCTTTGAATATGGTTATCGCTGTTGACTTGGATTTGCATAGTTCATCCCTTATTTCAGCTAGCTCGCAAGAGGCCTTGATCAGGATTTCGTGCCCCCTTGATTACAACAATCGGCCCGACTGACGAACATTTCAACCCCTGAAAAAAGATAAATATTCATTCGCAAAAAAAGCCGGACAACCGAGCAAGTCACTGGTAATGTCGGGAGTTGGGTCGACTCGTCATCCTGCAAGATTTACTCACAATTGCCCTCGTTCAACGGGTGCAAACTGCGAAAAATCCCCGCCTCCTCCACCAGCCAATCGTGCACTGCACGCACGCCAGGATGGCTCAACGCCCCCGGCGCATACAGCAACATGTAACGTTTGTGATTGGGCACCGACAGCCCGAACGGCACCATCAACGTGCCCCGCTCCAGCTCATCGTTGAGCAGCGTGCGCCGGGCAATCGCCACCCCCATACCGGCGATGGCCGCTTCGATGGTCAGGTGGTTGCGATTGAAGGTATGCCCTCGTCGCACGTCAGCGCCCTCGAAGCCGATCGCGTTCAAATAAAACTCCCATTCCGCATATTCATAACTGCCGCGCCAGGCGGTGATGTCGTGCAGCAATGGAAAATGCACCAGATCCGCCGGCCCATGCAGCGGCGGACGCCCGCGCAGCAGGCTCGGCGCGCACACCGGGAAAATCTGCTCATCGAGCAAGGCTGTGGATAACAATCCCGGGTAACTGCCGTCGTTCAGATCGATCGCCAGATCGAAATCGCCCTCGTGCAGCGGCACACTGCTGTCTTCAGCCACCAGCCGCAACTGGATGTCCGGGTATCGTTGCTGCAAGCGTGGCAGGCGCGGCGTCAGCCATTTGCTGAGGAACGACGGAATCGAACGCAGCCGCAAAACCCCACTGATCATCCCCGCATCCAGGCGCCGCAATTCGGCGTCGATGCTGCCGTAGGCCTCGTTGACCGTCATCGCCAACCGCTGCCCTTCGGCGCTCAGTTCCACCCCTCGCGCACGACGATGAAACAAACGCAAACCAAGACGCTCCTCCAGTTGACGAATCTGCTGGCTGACCGCCCCCGGCGTGATGTGCAGTTCTTCTGCACAGCGAGTGAAGGACAGGTGCCGCGCGGCACAGGAAAACACCTGCAGCCAGACGTAAGTCTGGGCATGCAATTGACGACTCATCGTTTAGTCCTGCTAAAGGCTGTCTTAGGAAATTTCGTTGGTCACACAAGACCGAGGTAGGCAGTATCGCCGACCTTGCGCTTGGCCTACAAAAAATGGCAGCGATTCCTACACCATTGCTTGTAAGGCTTTAGCATGGCTATCAGTGTTTTCGATCTATTCAAAGTCGGCATCGGCCCGTCCAGTTCCCACACCGTCGGCCCGATGCGCGCTGCTGCAACCTTCACTCAGGCACTGATCGACGAGCATTGGCTCAACGATGTGCAACGCGTGGAAATCCGCTTGTACGGTTCGTTGTCCGCCACAGGCGTCGGCCACGCCACCGACCGCGCCACGGTCATGGGCCTGATGGGCGAGTGGCCAGACAGCATCGATCCGTCGACCATCGACCCGCGCATCCAGCAACTGCGCGAGACCGGCCAACTGTCCCTCGCCGGCCAGCGGTCAATTGCCTTCAACTGGCAACGCGATCTCCTGCTGCTCGACGAGAGCCTGCCCTACCATCCCAACGCCATGTCCCTGACAGCCTTTGGCGAAAGCGCTGCACTGTTTACGCAAACGTACTACTCGGTCGGTGGCGGTTTCATCATCGAAGCGGCAGAAGCCGAATCCGGCGTGGCGCCGGCCAGCGACGTGGTATTGCCGTACGACTTTTCCAGCGCCGCCGAACTGTTGTCGCTGTGCAAGCAGCACAACCTGCGGGTTTTCGAGCTGATGATGGCCAATGAACGGGCCTGGCGCAGCGACACCGAAATTCGTCAGGGCCTGCTGCACATCTGGTCGGTGATGCGCGAATGCGTCGAACAAGGCCTGCGCCACGAAGGCCTGTTGCCCGGCGGTCTCAATGTGCCGCGCCGCGCGGCAAAACTGCACCGTAGTCTGTTGGAAATCGGCAAACCGAATGTCATCAGCTCGACGCTGTCGGCGATGGAGTGGGTCAACCTGTTCGCCCTCGCCGTCAACGAAGAAAACGCCGCGGGCGGGCGCATGGTTACCGCACCGACCAACGGCGCCGCCGGGATCATTCCTGCGGTTCTGCACTACTACATGAAATTCAACCCGGACGCGTCCGACGATGACGTCGTCGTTTTCTTCCTGAGCGCCGCCGCTGTCGGCATTTTGTGTAAAAAAAACGCCTCGATTTCCGGCGCCGAAGTCGGCTGTCAGGGCGAGGTCGGTTCCGCCTGCGCGATGGCCGCTGCCGGCCTGGCCGACGTGCTCGGCGCCACCCCGGAGCAACTGGAGAACGCCGCCGAGATCGGCCTCGAACACAACCTGGGCCTGACCTGCGATCCGGTCGGCGGGCTGGTGCAAGTGCCCTGTATCGAGCGCAACGCCATCGCCGCAGTCAAGGCGATCAACGCCACGCAAATGGCCCTGCGCGGTGACGGCAACCACTTCATTTCCCTCGACCGGGTGATCCGCACCATGCGCGATACCGGCGCCGACATGCACGACAAATACAAAGAGACTTCACGGGGTGGCCTGGCGGTGAACTGGGTGGAATGCTGATCAGCCTGACTGCACTGTCAGCGATCATCGACGCGTTCCTGCCCTGAAACAGGACGTCAATGAACAAGGCGAGCCCATGGCTCGCCTTGTTTTTGTCCGTGTTCATTGTTCGACAATTATTCCGGCATAGCCCTTGCTACAGCACTTGCATAAAGCGATATGGCGAAATGGCCACGGAATGGCCGGTGGTCTGGATGGGCGAACCAACCCGATCGCGGCCGGTCAACAACTGCACGTTCAATCAGGCGGTGACGCATCATGGACAATCCTTTTCAGATCATTACCGATGCCTTCGCGCCGGACTATCAGATCAACCTGAGCATTCAGGGCCTGGATGGCAGCATCATGCTGACCCTGTCCAACAGCGGCCGCATCGTGGCCAAACGCATGATCAGCACCGAACAACGCAACGACCCCAAGCGCCTCAAGCGTCTGGTGCAAAGCATCCAGTTCGGCATCGCCATCGAACAAGGCCACAGTGCCATGGCGATCCTTGAAGCGATGACCAGCGGCGACGGCCTGACCCCGCCACCGCAGCGAATCAGCGGTGAGCCTCGGCAGGCTGCCGGGCTTTAAAGCTCGCCCTTCTCGATCTCAGGGTGTTCACCGGAACCTGCTCCGAGCTTGCGTTGCGGCTTGTCGATTTTCACCGAAGGAAATTGCGACGAGGCGTAACGCACCACCAGAATCGAAAACGCCAGCAGGAGAATCCCGCCGCACAGGTAGATGATGCCCATGTCCGGAGGGTTGTGGTGCGAGACGTTGGAGATCAGCAGACGGGTCAGTGCGGTGATCGCCACGTAGATCAGAAAGCGCACCGGCATGTGGTTGGTCTTGAAGTAAATCCCGACCATCGCGCCCAGTTCCAGATAGATGAACAGCAACAGAATGTCATCAATCTTGATATGCCCCTCTTCGAGCATCCCGAGAAACTCCATCACCGCCGCCCACGCCGTCACCGCCCCGATGGCGAACAGCGCCAGGTAGTGGAAAGTTTCGACGAACAGGTTGCCCAGGGACTCGGCCAGTTGATGCACGTTTTGCCGCAGTTTCTCGGCCCAGTTGATTTTCACGATGATGTTCCTTAGCCCGATTCGAGCGGATGATGCGTGTTGGACATGACGTTTTTCTGCATGCTTTGGGTTTCATGCAGAAAAGAGGCCACGCCATCATGGCGAGGTGCCACGAAGCGCGCGCCGTGGCGTTTCGTCGCAGTGCCTGCGCAAGGCTGACAAACCCTGAATTCGGTCTACATTGAAAAGCCACTACCCATGGCGCAGGGATTCGCTTATCCTTTTCGCTGTATATGGATACAGTAGTCGTGAAGACAACTTAACGTGAAGGCATGTGAGGTGGTGAATGGCCGTCGAAGTGGTATACCGCAGCAGCCGAGATCTGGAGCGTTTGTTCATGGATAAAGCCGAAGCTGACCGTCATGACAAAATGCTCGAACTGGCCGAATATCTGGCCGATGTGTTGCAAAAAGCCGTTCCGTCCATGACTGAGCAGCAAGTGGAAGAAGCCGGGATCTACATGGCGAAGAACCGCGATGTGTTCGCCCGGGCGTTCAAGAACCAGCCTGATGCACTCTCGGAGCTGATCAATGCACCGGCTGAGCCGGTCGAGAAGGCCGAGGCAGAGGAATCTGCCGAAGCGCCGTTGAAACCGGCAAAAGCGGTGAAAGCTGCGAAGTAATCAATGCCCGAATTGAATAGGCCCTGAGTCGAATGGCTCAGGGCCTTTTTCATGCCGATGAAACTCAGCGATACAACACTTTCTCCGCCAACTCATCGGCCACCCTCGCCGGTGAGCGTTTTTCCGCCTGGGCATGGGCAAACACTTCAGTCAGCCGCGAGCTGATCTTCGACAGATGCGCAGTGATCGTCGGCAACTCTTCGCCGCGATGCTTCAGTGAAACGTAGATCAGGCCGCCGGCATTGATCACGTAATCGGGGGCATACAGAATCCCGCGCCGCTCCAGTTGATCGGCCACGTCCAGATGCGTCAGCTGATTATTCGCCGATCCCGCCACTGCCGAGCAACGCAGTTGCGTGACCGTGTGACTGTTGAGCACACCGCCCAGCCCACACGGCGCCAGAATGTCGCAAGGCGTGCAGAGCAGCGCATCGTTGGCGATTGGATGGGCGTTGAGTTGCTCCATCGCCAGTTGCACCTTGCCGTGGTCGATGTCGCTGACCAGCAGTTCGGCGCCCGCCGCGTGAAGTTGCTCGGCCAGTGCGTAACCGACATTGCCCAAGCCCTGAATCGCAACGCGCAGACCTTCGAGGTTATCGCAGCCCAATCGCGCCATGGCGGTGGCACGAATCCCGGCGAACACGCCCATTGCCGCGTGTGGGGCCGGGTCGCCGGCCGAGGTGGTGCTGGTGACGTGTTGGGTCTGCTGGGCGATGCAATCCATGTCCGCCACGCAAGTGCCACTGTCGATGGCGGTGATGTAGCGACCGTCGAGTTGATCAATGCAGCGGCCGAAGGCTTCAAATAACGTCCCGCGATTTTCCACATGCACCGGGCGCACGATCACCGCCACGCCTCCGCCCTGCGGCAGCCCGGCCAGCGCAGCTTTGTAGCTCATGCCCTGAGCGAGACGAATGGCGTCCTCAACGGCTGATTCGTCATTGGGATAGGCAAGATAACGACATCCGCCAAGGGCTGGCCCGAGGCGACTGTTATGGATGGCAATGACCGCCTTCAACCCGGAGACCGGATCAACGCTCAGGTGCAGCGATTCCAGGCGAGTGCTTTGCATGAGCGCAAACATCGTTGGGCTCCCGAATCACTTCTTGTAGAACGCCAGTATAGGCTTGCGCCCGAAAATTGCTGCAGCGCACCGGAATAAGCACCCACGCTGACACTGGATTTGCGGCATAACCCCAGATTGGCGCAGCCAGGCACTGGACGAATGGCATGGACGGGGCTAAAACGGGGCATTACCCGGAGATCCTGATGAGTGCGCGCCAACGTTTTTTCGAGTGTCTGCAACGTTCACCGCCTGCCCTGTTCGAGGCCGCGCTGTGGATCGCGGCCGAACACGATAAAACGGTCAATCCCGAGGCGCTTATGCAGGACTTCAAGGAGTTGCAGCAGCGGGTCAGCTATGGCTTGCCGATGCTGCCGGTCAGCGAACTGGCACAGCCGCTATTACGGCGGATGACAGAGCTAGGCTTCGCTCAGGACGACTTCCTCCCGCTGCGCCCACAAGCCGCGTTGTTGCACAAAGTGCTGCAAACCCGACGCGGCCAGCCTTTGGTGTTGGCGTTGATTGCCCTGGAACTGGCGCGCGCGCTGGAAATTCCACTGGCCGGGGTCAACTTTCCCGGGCACTTCCTGCTCCGGGTACCCGGGGCCGACCACTTGCTTGACCCCTGCGGGGGGCGACGCCTGTACCCCAACGACTGTCGAGAACTGTTGCAGCGCCAATACGGCCCGAACATGAAGCTCAACGCAGACCATCTGCTGACTGCAACGCCGGTGCAGATGCTTCAACGCCTGTCACGTAACCTGCGCCAGTTGTACCTGTCTCACGATGACTTTATCGCGGCCCTGATCGACGCCGAACGCGTGCTTGAACTGGGCGACGCCAACGCCGCCGATTACCTGGCCCGCGCCAGTCTCTATCAGCGGCTCGACTGCCCGAATGCCGAACGCTTCGATCTGGAGCATGCGCTACTGCTCAGTGATGACCCGATTCAGCGCTTGCGCCTGACCGAACGGCTCGGGCATCTCCCGCCCAATTCCATAGTCCACTGATCCCTTGTGCGAGCGGGCTTGCTCGCGAATGCGCTGTATCAGTCAAAATCTCTGTGTCTGACACGGTGCTTTCGCGAGCAAGCCCGCTCCCACAGGAATTTACGGTGTATCTGGCTGGTTGGCGGGATGCGCCTTGATGAACGCCGGATGTTCAGCGGCCAATGCCGCCACGCGGCGAATCCGCGGATAAGCCTGCAGCGAAACATTGAACCGCTGCGCGGCATACAACTGCGGGATCAGGTAGACGTCCGCCAAGCATGGCCACTCACCGAAACAGAAACCGCTGTCACCGATCAACTGTTCCACCGTCGCCAGCCCCTGCCCGATCCAGTGACTGATCCACTCCACCACCTGCGGCTCATCGTGCCCCAACTGACGCAGACGATTGAGCACGCTGACGTTGTGCAGCGGGTGCACATCGCACCCGATCACCGCCGCCACGCCGCGCACATGCGCACGGGTAGCAAGGTCTTCGGGCAGCAGAGGCATCTGTGGATAACGCTCTTCCAGATACTCGATGATCGCCGGCGACTGAATCAGCAGTTCGCCTTCGTCAGTACGCAACGCCGGCACCCGCCCCTGCGGATTGATCGCCAGATACGCCGCTTGCCGATGTTCGCCACCGGACGGTGCAATCAGGTTGACCGGCAGTGCCTGATAATCAAGCCCCTTGAGCGCGAGCGCGATCCGCACCCGATACGACGAGGTCGAACGGTAATAGGTATAGAGATCCATGAGCCGCTCCTGTCAGCGCGCCGCCAGCACTTTGCCGCGGCACTCGCCAAAACCGATGGAAGCAAAACCGTCACGGGCACAACGCGCACGCAGGATGATTTCGTCGCCATCCTCAAGAAATTTGCGCACTTCGCCGGACGCCAGTTCTATCGGCTTTTTGCCGCCCTCGGTGATTTCCAGCAGGCTGCCGAACTGACCGTTTTCCGGCCCGGACAAGGTGCCCGAACCGAACAGATCACCGGCCTGCAACTGGCAGCCGTTGACGCTGTGGTGCGCGACCATTTGCGCGACGGTCCAGTACATGTAGCGTGTGTTGCTCAGGGTCAGGCGATGGGCTGGCAGATTCTGCTCGCGCATTTTCTCGGTGAGCAGCAGCACTTCCAGTTCGATGTCGAAGGCGCCTCCCTCCTGATCACGCTTGTCCAACAGGTACGGCAGCGGCTGCGGATCACCTTCAGGACGCGCCGGTTGCGCAGTACGGAATGGCGCCAGCGCTTCGGCCGTCACCACCCACGGCGAGACGCTGGTGATGAAGCTCTTGGACAGGAAAGGGCCCAGCGGCTGATATTCCCAGGCCTGAATGTCACGCGCCGACCAGTCATTGAGCAGACAGAAACCGGCGATGTGCTCAGCGGCATCACCGATGGCAATCGAGTCGCCCATCTCATTGCCCTGACCGACCCAGATACCCAGTTCCAGTTCATAGTCCAGGCGAGCGCACGGGCCAAAAGTCGGTTCGGTCTGACCGGCGGGCAGCGTCTGGCCTTTGGGGCGACGCACGTCGGTGCCGGAGGCGCGCACCGTCGAGGCGCGACCGTGGTAGCCGATCGGTACGTGCTTGTAGTTGGGCAGCAGAGGGTTGTCGGGGCGGAACAGTTTGCCGACGTTCTGCGCGTGTTCGATGCCGACGTAGAAGTCGGTGTAGTCGCTGATGCGCGCCGGCAGATGCATCTGGCAGTCCACGGCCAAAGGCAGCAGTGTTGCCCCTTGGGCTTCGATGTTGCCGCGCTCGGTGCTGCCCTCTGCAAACAATTCAAGCAGACGCTGGCGCAGCGCAGTGCGAGCCGGGCGACCGAGTTCGAAGAACGCATTGAGCAAACCGCCCTTCATGGCTTCGACGGCACTGCGCGCTGCGCCGTCGAACAGACCGGCTTCAAGCGCCACTTGCAGATCGAAGACGTGATCGCCAATCGCTACGCCAGCGCGCGGCGCCGAACCGTCGACACTGAACACGCCGAGCGGCAGGTTCTGCAGAGGAAAATCAGCGTGGTCGTTGGCCGACGCCACCCAACTGCGGGTGATGGAATTCTGAGTCATGGGTTATCTCCGGGTCGGGTCGAACGTGGCGGGCAGTGTGGCCCAGCAGGCGTCGTAATGGGGTTGCAGTTGTGGGCAGTCGAGGGCGAAGCGGCTTGGGCGAAGCACCTGACTGGTCTCGAACATGAAGGCCATGGTGTTGTCGATTTTCGCCGGTTTGAGGTCGGCGTTGATGGCCTTGGTGCAGGTCTCACCGTCCGGGCCGTGGGCGCTCATGCAGCTGTGCAGCGAGGCGCCGCCAGGCACAAAGCCTTCAGCCTTGGCGTCGTATTCGCCCTGGATCAGGCCCATGAATTCATTCATCAGGTTGCGGTGAAACCACGGCGGACGGAAGGTGTTCTCGGCCACCATCCAGCGCGGCGGGAAGATCACGAAGTCGAGGTTGGCCAGACCGTGCACGCTGGTCGGCGAGGTCAGTACGGTGAAGATCGACGGATCCGGGTGATCGAAACTGACCGTGCCGATGGTGTTGAAGCGGCGCAGATCATATTTGTACGGCACGTTGTTGCCATGCCAGGCGACCACATTCAACGGCGAATGATTGAGCTCGGTGGCCCACAACTGCCCTAGGAACTTCTGCACCAGGGTGGTCGGTTGTTGAAGGTTTTCGTAAGCGGCGACCGGGGTCAGGAAATCCCGCGGGTTGGCCAGGCCATTGCTACCGATCGGCCCCAGATCCGGCAGGCGCAGCGGCGCGCCGTGGTTCTCGGCGATGTAGCCGCGTGCTTGCGGATCGAGCAGTTCGACGCGAAATTTCAAACCGCGTGGCAGCACGGCGATTTCCAGCGGTGCCACTTCCAGCACACCCAGTTCGGTGGCTATGCGCAGACGACCGAGTTGCGGCACCAGCAGCAGTTCGCCGTCGGCGTTGAAGAACACACGCTCCATCGAGCGGTTGGCGGTGTAGTGGTAGATGCTGATGCCAGCGGGTTTATCGGCGCCGGCGTTGGCGGCCATGTTCACCTGACCGTCGATGAAATCGGTCGGCTCGCTGGGGATATCCAGCGGGTTCCAGCGCAGACGATTGGGGGTCACCTCGCCCAACGGCCCGCCAGCCAGTTGCCGTTCAAGTTTGACGAACGCCGGGTGATTGGCCGATGGCTGAATTCGGTACATCCAGGTACGCCGGGCTTCACTGCGGGTCATGGTGAACGCGGTACCGGAAAACAATTCGGTGTAGAGACCGTACGGGGCTTTTTGCGGGGAGTTCTGGCCGACGGGCAGCGCATCGGGCAACGCTTGAGTGCTGAATTCGTTGCCGAAACCGGACTGATAAGCCAGCGTCGACACGGTTGAATCGAGGTTCATGGAGCCTCCTGAACAGGGAGTCGGCATGGCCCATCGCTCTGGCTCAGAGGTTTCGGCACGCCGGGGTTGTTTTTATCGTAATTCGATTACGCATAACGTAATTTGCTCGCTATCCAGCGTCAAGCTATAAAGACGCCCATTCGTTCCGGAACCCGGCAGCATCATGGAAAAAACCAGCGACAGTCACGGCAAACAGAAAGTCCGCTCCGCCGAAGTCGGCACCGACATCCTCAAGGCCCTGGCCGAGTTGTCGCCCGCCACTTCCTTGTCGCGCCTGGCCGAGCACGTACAAATGCCCGCAAGCAAGGTGCACCGCTACCTGCAAGCGTTGATCGCCTCGGGATTTGCCGAACAGAACCCCGCCACCAACCATTACGGCCTCGGCCGCGAAGCGCTGCGCGTGGGTCTGGCCGCACTCAACAGTATGGACGTGCTGAAAGTTGCGGCCCTGCCATTGGCCCAATTGCGCGACGAACTCAACGAAACCTGTTTCCTCGCGGTGTGGGGTAATCAGGGGGCCACTGTGGTGCACATCGAGCCGGCGGTGCGTGCGGTGACGGTGGTGACGCAATTGGGTTCAGTGCTGCCGCTGCTCAGCTCTTCGACGGGGTTGGTGTTCAGCGCCTACTTGCCCCATCGGGAAGTTGACGAATTGCGCGAGCAGGAAATCGCCGTCGCCGATCATCCTTTAAAAGACGAGCACGCCTACACGACGTTGTGTGAGCAGATCCGCGAACGTGGTTTGCATCATGTGCATGGCTTGCTGATGCCGGGGGTGGATGCCTTGTCGGCCCCGGTATTCAACGCTGTCGGACAGATCGCCGCCGTGATCACCATCGTCGGCCCGACCTCACTGTTTCACGCCGACGAAAACGGCCCGGCGGCGCAGCGCTTGCTGGCTGCGACGCGGGCCGTGAGTTGGCGAATGGGGTTCGACGCAGCGGCGCCGCCGGTTCGCTAACAGGGGGTTACAGCAATACGGTTTTGCTGTCCCCCGCTGGCTCCTCCTGGAGAATTTCTTCAATTATCGCCAAAAGACGTTCATGGCCGAGGGTCTGGCCGGTCGCCGATCCAATCAGGCCGACGATTGCCTTGCCGTCACCCATGAGTTGAATCAGCGTCTTCTGCGCCTTGGTTGCTTCCTTGCCTCCAGGAATCAAAGACGCCAGGTCCAGTAGAGCTTCCTTGAAACTGTTGAAGGCCGTTTCTCGATCGCCATATCGGTAGGACTCGGCGCCTTCCAGTACGTTTTTGGTGATTTGCACCACGGACAGCGCGAATCCAACGGGCGGTATTACCAAACTGACGACACTCGCAGCCAACGCCACCGAGTCATAGGCCAATTTGCCAATGATTTCGTTCAGGCTGGTGGTTTGCGCGTCAATATCAGCAATGATCCGTTCAATACGTTCGTTATAACTCGCGCGCAACGACAGCACGCGGCTGTTGAGCTCAAGCACGGGAAGTTTTTCAGAAACATTGTTGAATTCAATGTTATTGATGAACGTCCCCATGATCCGTTGATCGACGTACTTGACCCTGTCGTAGAAATACTGACCCAGCCCGTGTTCCTTGATCGCCTCGAAAAAACCGCTCAACGGTCGCAAGTAGACGCCGTCCGGCGCGTCAGGCGTATAAAGAATTTCACTGACTTTGCCGCCCTGTACCAGCCTGAAAACATACACGCCCTCAACCAGACACCGTTTTACGTGAAACTTGAAGACTGCACTGAACTGCACGGTCGAAGGCACTTCTCCGAAAGGCGGAAAAGAGGCAGGCGTTCCTTTATCGAAGTTCAGGATCAACGTGCGCAATTGCTCAGCCAACGTGAGGGTGATAGCACCGGCATAAAAACTCGACAACACCGAGCGTTGCATTTCAACCTGTCGAGACTTGAAGTGAACGTCTTTCTTGAATTCATAATCGGGGTGTTGTCTGTTTAAATAATCGGCACGCAACATGGCGATGTACTTCTCTCCCGGACGCAACGTTCTCGACCAACTGGCCAGTTGACGTATGTCCAGGTCGGGCAGTGCTGGATGCTTCGCGCCTACACGAAAGCGCGGATAAATCCCAATCACTTCGCCGCCACGATCATGGGCATAAAACTGCGTTTCCTTGATGATCAACCGGGTGAGCGTAATCGTCTCGTTTTCACTCAGATCAAGGAGGATCTCGTCCGGGTTTACCTGCACCGTTTTTCCAAAGGTCTTTAAAAGATCTTCGATCCGTTGCTTGATCAAGTCGTAACAGAAGCGCTCATAGGTCAGGATGCCCGCTTCGCGAGTGCCGATGGTGTAGAGCGCTTTCAACTCCGTATTCAAGCGGGCAAACGACTGGCGCATTTCATCAGGGGCGCTTCGATAGGCGGCAGGATGGGCGAGCGTTTCCTGTGCCAGGTCCCAGGCGATCTGATGGAAGATTACCTCGACAAGAATGCCTTCCGGTGCGTCCGGCCATTCGGAAAACGTTACCCCTTTCCAGGCACTCGGTAGCTGCCGCAGCGTGGCCACGTATTTGGCCAGTGGCGCCCTTTCCGCAGGTTGAGTTTGCGCCGCCAGATAGCTCTGCCCTTCGGCTGTTCTCACCCAGCCAGCCACATGAAATTCAAGTTCACGACTGTTGGGAAATTGATACCAGTCACGCTCGTCCGGCGAACCTGGGGCGTACAAGACGCAGTTGCCGTGGGGATTGGCCTTTTGCTGGAAAACCATCAGATCGCGGAAACCGAACCGGAAGCCATTCATCACGAAGGCCGATGCCGAAATACTCCGGTCTCCTTGCATAAAGCGTTCGACCATTGCCATGTTTGGCTGATTGAGATGCCCCTGCACGGCAGCGCAAAAAGTGCTGTAGGCGATGCGCGCCCCCAAGACCTGCAGAAGTGCCATCTGCACGTCGTAATCGTTAAAGGCTTTACGGCGCGTGTCCCAGAAATCCGAGCGGATGTTGACAGACGCCAGCCAGTTTTCTACGCGCACAGGTGTCAAGCCGGAAGGAACCGGCCCTTCAAAAGCCATCTCGAAGCGTTGATTGCGATCATGTACGCCGAACAGCGCCAGTTCCACAAACGTGCGCTTGTCTTCCTGAACCAGGGTGCGCGCTCCGACCTTGATGGTATAGCGACAGGTGACCTTGATAGTTTCAGGATCAACCGAAACACCCAATGCACTATTGATCCACTCTTTACTTCGCGCAGCAGCATAGGCTTTCAGCGATGCTGCCTTATCCAGAAACTGGTCACGCCGGGTTTCCTCAGCGCGCACTTGCTGTAGCAAATGGTCATGACGCTGCTTATTTTGTTCACTGGCACCTGACAGCCATGCGGGTCGAACTTCTGAAAAGCCATTGATAACGCTCATACCTAACTCCTTGGTCCACGATCAAGAAATGACATTGCGCCACTTCGATTGCGAGCAAGTTATCGAATATAAACAGCGAACAAAATCCAACAGCCGTTACTGCAAGTTTTCAAACGTCATAAAACATCTCAGACAAACGCCAAAATAAATAATCCTCCATTTGACTGTCACAAATTCAACTTAGATCGAGACCCAACAGCTTTGCACTTGCCACCGCTTGAGTTCTTCGTTCGACACCCAACTTTCCGTGTATACGCCTGGCATGAGTCTTTACGGTATGTAGCGAAATAAACAGTTCATCTGCAATCTGTTGATTGGAATAGCCTTTGGCGATCAGTCGTAAAACTTCAAGTTCTCGCTGGCTCAGCACGCCGTAGTTGCTTAATGTCTGCGCGGCTGCATCTTCAGCGATCTTGTTATTCAGTGCCTGCAACACGTTCGGCTGGCGCAATTCCAGTTCACGCAACGCCTGGTGCAGGCCGTGATGAGCAACCAATTCAAGGCCCTGCTGCAAATAGTGTTGCGCGCCGGCCTGATCGCACTGCAGAAAGGCAACTTCGGCCAACGCCAGGAGCAAGTCAGTTTCGAGGGCGACCATTCTGCACTGCTTCGCGTCCGCCAATAACTGCTGAAGGCGGATGATCGGATTATTGGCGATGCGCAGACCCGTTTGCGCCAGGATCAGCAGGTATTCAACCCGTGGAATCAACTCGATGGTCGCCGGCGGTGCCTGCAATGCACCGGCCCCTTGATAGTGACGCAGCAGACGCGCCATCGCCTCGTTGGCCAGTTCGGCACGCCCTTGCTGAAGCCACAACAGACTGCTGATCTGCAACAACACCCCACGATAGACAGTCTCCGGAATCTGCCGCTGCTGCATCAGCCGCTGTGCATCGCGCAACCAGACAAATGCGCCTTCAAAATCCGCCTGATTGGCCGCCAGTTGTGCCTGCCCCAGATAGCCATACAAGACCCGCTTGTCATGGTTGCGCTTGCAATCGTCGAGGCCGGACTGAAAAAAAGCGGCCGCCAGGGCATCCTGCCCCTGACTGAGAGCCAGACGCCCCCGACGCAGTGCAATCCTGCCCAATAGCGGGGTCGGTCGATCCGGTCGTCTGCCGAGCAGAGCGTGCACTGCGGCCAACAGACATTCGGCCCGCGCCGCCGCGCCACGCTGCTCCAGTATTTGTGCATGATCGAGCTCAAGCAGCGCCTCGAAAACCAGCGAATTTTGCGCCCGCGCCAGACACAGCGCCTGCCGATTGTGGGCGTAGGCCACATCCAGCGCCCCTCTCAAGAGCGCCTGTTGCGTCACCCCCGACAAACACATCACCCGCGCCATCCAGTGGTCGTCGTCGAGCGAATCCAGCGCCTCGGAAAAATGACCCTGAGCGCAAGTCATCTGCCCTTCCAGATGCAGCAGCCAGCCATTCAAGGTTTGCCAGCGCGCAATCAGTTGCCGCTCGAGCGTGGCCGAAGGCTGTGGCATGAACCTCGCCAGGTGCGCGATGCACTGCGTGGCCTGTTCGAACCGGCCGGCAAACAACAGCGCTGCGCTGATCAGCCCGACCAACTGCGGTGATCCCAAGGTCAATCCTTCGCCCTGAGATTCATGCAGGCGCAACAACAGCACCACCGTTTGCTCTTCAAAAAGATGCTCGAAGTTGAAATGCTGCAACAGGCTCACTGCCGTTTCGAATTCCTCGGCAAGCAACGCCTGCTCGAAAGCCGAACGCCAATCACCGGTAGCGGCGAACCATTGGCACGCCCGACGATGCCATGAACGAGACGCGGGCCAATGTTCATCGCGCATCACCTGCGCCAAAGGCGCGAATATCTGTAGCCACTGCGACGATTCATTCCATGGCTCGATAAAGCAACCCAGCGTTTGCAGCGTTCGCAGGTAATCAGCCCCCTCACCGGCACCGAACAAGTGTTCACACAGTTCAGCGTTGAAACGCGGCAAATTCGCCAGTACCCGCCAGACTTCCGCCAGCTCCGGCGTCAAACCGCTGAACAGTTCGTGCTGCAGATAATCAAGCAAGGTTTCCACACGTTGCTGCGGTTGGGTGCTTTGCGACCAGTCGCATTTTTGCAGCAACGTCATTCGCACTCCGGCGCACCAGCCACCGGTGCGATGAACAATCCGTCCAGCCACATTGGCGGCCTGCTCGGCTGACAAGTGTTTCAGTGCCTGGGCGATCTCGTCCTGGGTCAGCGCCAGCGTCGGGCTTTCGCATTCATACAATTCGTCGTCCAGCAACAGCCGCGGCCAGTTGCATTGCGGACGCCGGCGAGAGCCGATCCACCAGGTCAATGCGGGGCTGCTGATTGTCAGCAAACGGTCGAGCAAGGCATCGAGTGACGGATCCGGCAAACGGCTGTAATCGTCGATGAACAGCCAGGTTGGTGCCTCCCAATGAGTCAATGCCGCGATCAGACCAGCCTCATCCGTGTCGGTCAGGCCCAGCGCTGCAGTCAATCGATGGCACATCTCGCCGTTGCTCAATTGCGCACCTGCCAGTGGCAACCAGAGCACCTTATACGTCGCGGGCGCCTGAAGCAGGCATTCGGTAAGCAGCGCACTTTTTCCGCTACCGGGGGGCGCACAGATCAGCCTGACCCGCGCCATCGACTCAAGCAGTGGTTCGCTCAATCGCAAACGTGGCTGGTGATGGGAAGACAGTCTGGGCAGGAAACCGGGGCGTTCCAGACACGGCGTCATGGCGGTCATCGGGTGAGCCTTCTTATTGTTTTGCAGCCACCCTAGCCCTCTGCTGTCAGCTTGTTGATAAATATTCAGCGCGCTGATTGGCAGCCATAAAAAAGGCGACCGTGCGGTCGCCTTTTGTACAGCCGTTGTATCACAAACGTTACCGCACACCCGCTGCGCGCAGGGCCGATGGTGTGTAGTCGGCAGCCTTGGCCTCGAAGCCGAATTCGAAGCTGTGTTTCTCTTCGTTCTTCATCCCCAGGGCAATGTACCGGCCGGCAATGATGTCGTAGAGCGCTTCCAGAGTGTAGGCCTGCGTCTGGTGATCGTAGTAGTACTGAGCGTGACCTTCGGCGACCCGCCACAGTTGGCCGCGACCGTCGTAATGGTCAGCGAGCGCCACCTGCCAACTGTCCTCATCGATGTACATGTGGCGCTTGGCGTAGATGTGCCGCTCGTTCGGTTTGACCGTACCGATCACCTCCCACACGCGATGCAGTTCATAGCGGGTCAGATCCTGATTGATGTGGCCAGCCTTGACGATGTCGTCGTACTTGAGTTTCGGCGAATCGAGCTTGTAGCTGTTGTACGGAATGTACATTTCCTTCTTGCCCACCAGTTTCCAGTCGTAACGATCCGGAGCGCCGGAGAACATGTCGAAGTTGTCCGAGGTGCGCAGACCGTCCGCGGCGGTGCCCGGCCCGTCATAGGCCACTTGCGGCGCGCGGCGTACCCGACGCTGACCGGCGTTGTAGACCCACGCCAGACGCGGCTCCTTCACCTGATCGAGCGTCTCGTGAACCAGCAGCACGTTGCCGGCCAGACGTGCCGGCGCGGTGACTGACTGCTTGAAAAAGGTCAGGACGTTGGCGGCTTTTTCCGGGTCGAGATCTTTCATCAGTTGCGGCACGGCGATCTCTTCTTCGAAGCGGATCGGCGTGTAGCTGCCGTTGGTCTGTGGTGTGACCTGAGTGATGATCCGGCGCAGATTCCCGCCGTGGTAACGGGTGATGTGGTTCCACAACACTTCAACGCCGTTCTTCGGAATCGGGAAGGCGTAGTAGCGGTTGCCGGTGAAATTGGCCAGGCCGTTGCCGTCATTGATCGTGGTCACGTTCAGCGCACTGCGTTTGGCCGACTCATAGATCTCAGGCGGTACGGCGACGGTACGGTGGGTGGGGTAAACCGGGATCTTGTAGGTTTGCGGGTAACGCTTGAACATCGCCACCTGACCGTCCGAGAGCTTGTCCTTGTACTGGTCGACATTGGCGGCGGTGATGGTGAACAACGGTTTTTCATTGGCAAACGGGTCAGCCAGGAACCCTTTGCTGTCGACCGCCCCGGCGTTTTTCGGGATGCCACCGGTCCATGCCGGAATCGAGCCATCGGCGTTACCGGCCTTCTCGGCGCCCAGCGGCGTGAGGCTGGTGCCAAGCTTGTTGGCTTCTTGCGGTGACACTGCCGCCATCACGTTGGCCGCCAGCAGGCTCAGGGCCAGGACACCACATTGCAGAATCATTTTGCGCATTGCATTCATCCTTCTCGGGCAGATCAGAAGTTCACGCCGAAACTCAGGGCGACGAAGTCACGGTCTTCGAGGACGTTGTAATCGCCGCCGAAGAAATCGGTGTAACTGAGGCTCGCGGTGTAGGTGTTGCGGTAGTCGGCATCGACGCCGACGCTGATCGCTTTGGCGCCTTCGTTGAACAGGCCATTGGGGCCGTAACCGGCGACGTCATGCGACCACGACAGGTTCGGCTTGAGGTTGACCCCGCCAATCACGTTGGCGTAATCGAGGATGGCCCGGGCGCGGTAGCCCCACGAAGTCGACGTGACGAAGCCATCGGTGTCACCGCCGAAACCGTATTGGCCGTACACCGAGTCGCGGCCGTAACGCAGCTTGCTGCGCGACTCCAGACCGCCGACCCGCACCACCGCTGCTTCACCGACGACGGTCAGGCGCTGGGCCCCTAATACCTGATCGAAGAAGTGCGTGAGGGTGCTCTGGATCTGGGTGATTTCCTTGCGACGATAGCCCTTGTTGTCAGCACCGGGCGAAGTCGCCAGTGGCGAAGCAGCGCCCCCGGCAATCGGGTTGAGCAACGCCAGGGTCAGGTCGTTGGTGTTGACCTGCACCGGCGCGTTTGGCCGGTAGCTGATCTCGCCGGTCCACGCGGTGCCGGTGGGCAGTGTGGTAGAGAAACTGGCGCCGTACAGACGAATGTCTTCCGGATATTCGAGGTAATACTGACCGCGTCCCAACATCACGCTTTGCGCCAGTCCCGAGCCGCTGCCGGGGGCCAGACCATTGGCGATGCCGACCATGCCCGGCAACGCGGCAAGCGTCGAACGCCCGGCCGTGGTGGTGCCCACCGTCGGCGTGCGGCTGTGGTAGTTCATGAAATAGAGACCGTATTCGGTGTCGTCGCCGAGCCAGCGCAACGCCGTGCCCCACTGCCCCGAATCCCGTGCATCGCGGTCGCCGCCCCGGGGCACCACGACGCCTTCGCGAGTCACCTCAATGCCTTGACCGAAGGCCGTGGTCAACGGCACAAACGGCGCAATCGCCGGGCTGCCGACGGTATACCCGTTGTTGCAACCGTCCGCCGCCACATCGACGCCGAAGAACGTACCGCAGTTGTCGAGAACGGTCTGGTCCCATTCCAGTTGGTAGAAACCTTCGACAGAGAGCTTGTCCGTCAGGCTTTGCGAGCCGAACAGCATGTTCACCGGGATCAGACCTTCCTTGATCTCGGCGCCAGGACGCCGAAACGCCGACACGTCGATCGGGTTGATGCTGTTGATCGAGTTGCCGATGAAGGTACTTTCGCCCCAGCTCACCACTTGCTTGCCTGCACGCACGGTGCCCGGCAAGTCAGCGATGGCGTAGTTGTGATAGACGAACGCATCGAGAATCTGCGCGCCGGAAGACTTCGCGCCCTCCTTGCGCCCCTTGTCGCTGATCTGTTTGAACTCGCGGTCTTCATCCTTGAGTTCGAAGTCGTACCAGTATTTGCCACGCACAAACACCCCGGTGTCGCCGTACTTCAGTTCGAGGTCGTGAATGCCTTTGAAGATTTTCGAAAAGGTTTCGCCCTTTTTGAAATTCAGGCGTCCGTCATCACCCGTCGAAGATTGCCCGGTACCACCATTGACCGTGCCGACCAGCGACTTGTCGGCATCGCGCATGCCCCAGCTCGCACCGACCGACAGTGACGAGTCGAAGGTGCCCTCGATTTCCCCGATGTTGAATGAAACCGCGTGCGCCTGGGCGCAGCAGCCCATAGCCACCGCGGCTGCCAGCGCCTGCGGTGTGAAGATGGCGCGCATTGTTCTTGTTTTCATGCGTCTTCCCCGGTGAGTGACAGAAGGCCCCACCCTACTGCCGGTTGACCGGGTCGATAAGCGCACCAAGGAGGTATTCGCGTTGTCGCTCGAAAGGATGAATGCCCCGGTGGGATGCGCCTTTGCGCGGGCCATGAGTGCGCTGGATAGTCGAACATCATTGCAGCGCATGGTGCATGTGGTACGGGGCAGACGAGATTGTCAGAAATTTTGTGTTCGGGCATAACATGTTGAAAAGGAGCATGTATGCCGACCAAAAAGAAACCGGCCTCGGAGGCCAAACCCCAGTTTCCTTCGATCCCGAAAGAGCTGATTGATCAGTTCGTTAAAGGCCCAATGAGCGCCGAAGCGATTCAGGATGCGTCGATGGCGTTCAAAAA